>SEEY01000332.1 GCA_004211235.1 Rubrivivax sp. | reverse complement strand
CGAGAGCAGGTAATGCCCGACACGCCCGATGACTCGTTGCCCAAGCCCGCCCGCCGGCTGCCGACCCTGCGAGGCCAGCTGAGCCTGGTGCTGGGCGTCCTGTCGCTGGCCATCCTGGCGCTGGTGGGCGGCTATCTCGGCAACATGGCGACCAGCGAGCTCTACGCCGCCCAGCTCGCTGCCGTGCGCGCGTCCGCGCAATCCGCCGCCGAGCTGCTGGCCACCCAGCTGCGGGACCGTGAGCGCGAGATCGAGCTGCTGAGCACGGCGCCTCATCTCGTCGATGGCCCGCTGGACGGCGAGGGCGTGCGCGGCTCGCTGGACCGCCGCCAGGCCCTGCATGATGAATTCGCGTGGCTGGGCGTGGCCGATGCGGAAGGCAAGGTCCTTCAGGCCAGCGGCGGCTTGCTGACGGGCCGCTCCGTGGCCCAGCGCGAATGGTTCATTGCGGCCCGCGAGGGCGTCTACCTGGGCGATGTGCACGAGGCGAAGCTGCTCGCCACCCTGCTGCCGGCCCTGCCCAACGGCGAGCCGACACGCTTCATCGACTTCGCCGCGCCCATCCACGACGCCCAGGGCCGGCTGCGCGGCGTCGTCGGCGCCCATGCGCGCTGGGGCTGGGTGACGGGCATCGTCGAGGGTGTCGTGCGGCGTCAGAGCCCTGGCGCCGGCATCGATGCACTCATCATCGACCGCCAGGGCCGGGTGCTCTACCCGGAGGCCCTCAAGATCGCCCAGACGGCGGGCGGCGCCGTGCTGCCCAAGCCGGCCGACGGCCGTTTCGAGGGCGAGCAGATCTTCGACGGCAAGGCCTACCTCGCCAGCGAGGCGACGCTGCAGGCGCGCACGAAGGCGGCACTCGGCTGGCGCATCGTCACCCGCCAGCCGATGGAGCAGGCGATGCGGCCCGTGCGCGACCTGCATCGGCAACTGGTGCTGCTGGGCCTTCTGGCCGCCGCGGCACTGACGCTGGCGGCGCTGCTGCTGGCGCGACGCATCAGCCGGCCGGTCGAGCAGCTGGCCCGCGTGGCGGAGCGGGTGACGACCGAGAGGCGCATTCCCGACTTCCCCGAGCGGCCTGCCGCACGTGAGCTGGCCCATCTCAGCGATGCCATGCGCGCGATGGCCGGCTCGCTGCTGTCCACCGAGCAGCAGCTGCAGCAGGCCAACCTGACGCTCGAAGCCCAGGTGCACGAGCGCACCGCCGAGCTGAAGGCGGCCAACGCGGCGCTGGAGCACCTGGCCACACGCGACCCGCTGACCGGCCTGCACAACCGCCGCAGCCTGGACGCGCGCCTCGTCGAGGCGCATGCGCTGGACCGCCGCTATGGCGCCACCAACGGGCGCGTCCATGGCCTGCTGCTGGTGGATGTCGACCACTTCAAGCGCGTCAACGACGAGTTCGGCCATCCCGCGGGTGACGCGGTGCTGCGTCACCTCGCGCAGGTGCTGCAGAGCTCGGTGCGCGTCACCGATGTCGCGGCCCGTTTCGGCGGAGAAGAGTTCGCCGTGCTGTTGCCCGAGCTGGCCGGGCCGCTGGACGCGGTCATGGCCGCCGAGAAGATCCGCACCGCCATCGAGGCCGCGGCCTTCCCGCACGTGGGCAAGGTGACGGCCAGCATCGGCGTCAGCCTGGCGTCGCCCGACGATGCCGATGTTCGCCCGCTGATCGACCGCGCCGACGCGGCGCTCTACGACGCCAAGCGCGGTGGACGCAATGCGGTCGTCCTGTGGACGGCCGAACCCTGAACGGCCGCGTTCCTGCGGCCGTCTATATCAGCTGCAGCGGCGCGCGGAACACGTAGCCGACGCGCGACTTGCTCTGCAGCGGCACCAGCGTCGGCGTGGCCCGCTCGATGCGGCGGCGCAGCCGGTAGATGGTGGCCGAGAGGCCGTCGTCGGTATCGCCGTCGGGCAGCTCGCGGCCGAGCTTGTTGAGCAGGGCCTCGCGCGTGACCGGTTCGCCCGCCGCCTGGGCAAAACACTCCAGCAGCTGGCGGTCGGCTTCGCTGAGCTGGATGCGGGTGCCGTCCGGCACGATCAGTTCGCCGCTGGTGCGGTCGAGCTTCCAGACGGCGTCGGCCGCCGACGGCTTGGCGACGCGACGCTGCACCGCCGCAATCGCCAGCGACACCTGCTCGAACTGCACCGGCTTGACGAGGTACATGTCGGCCCCGGCGGTGATGACTTCGCGGAACACCTCCGGCCCGAGGCGGCCGGACACGACGACGACGCCAGCATCGGTGCGGCGGCGCAGGATCTTGATCAGCTCCACGCCGCTCACGCCGGGCAGCATCAGGTCGACGAGATAGAAGTCGAAGGAGAAGGCGTCGGAGGCGGCGAGCAGCGCATTGCTGTCGTCATAGCGGCTGACCGCGATGCCCTGCTCCTGCAGGTACTGCGTCAGGAACTCCGAGTAGTCGGCATCGTCGTCGATGAGGGCGAGGGTCTTGGGTTGCATGGCATCGTCGGGCACGGGAGCAGCCGGCGAGTTTGCCGCATGACGGAGGTGTCAACGGCATTCAAACACCCATAGCGTGCCGATTTGCGCAGTGGCGGTGGCGATAAATGATTGACTAACGGCGCCGCCTCGTGACAAATCCCGGGCACAAGGAGACAAGCGATGGACGATGCGCATGCCGGCGAAAACGAGGACGCCGCGGGTGCCGCCGACGTGGCCGACGGCCTGGCCTGGCTGACGCCCGGGCACCGGGCCGCACCGGCCGAGGCGCTGCCACGCATCCAGGCGTTGTGTGCCGCCTGGCCCGATCTGCATGCCGCGATGTTCACGGTGCTGGCCGCGCACCAGGCGCTGCCGCGTGACGTGCTGGCTGCGGCGATCAAGCAGTTCCGCCCGGACCTGGACGCCTTCACGCGCGAGGACGTCGCCGGCCTCTTGACGGCAATCTGGAACGGCGGCCGCAGCGGCTTCGATGCGGTGCTGCGCACGCGCGCGAACTCGCCGAAGAAGGGCGCCGGCGCCTTCTCCTGGGTGAAAGACTAGGGCGGCGGCGGCCCGCTATTTCTTCAAGCCGAGCGCAGCCCAGCCCTCCACGCCCAGCCGCGTCAGGGTGTCGAGGTTGTTCTCGTAGATGGAGGCCGTGTCCGGCATGGACTCGACCGCGCGCGTGATGCTCTCCTCGCGCAGGAGGTGCAGCGTCGGGTAGGGCGAGCGGTTGGTGTAGTTGGCGACGTCGTCGGGCTCACTGTCGCCGAACTGGTAGTCGGGGTGGAAGTCGGCGATCTGCAGGATGCCGTCGAGCTTGAGCTCCTCGACCAGCGCATCGGCGGCGTCGAGGAAATCGTTGAAGTCCAGAAAGTCGGTCAGCACATGGGGATGGATGACCAGCGTCGTGTCGACCTCCTCGGGGTCGGCGCGGTTCAGCGCCAGCAGCTCGCGGGCCAGGTCCTTCAGCAGCGCCTCCGGTTCGGTCGCGTCGCTGACGACATAACGGATCCGTTCATTGACATGCACCGCCTTGGCGAACGGACAGAGGTTCAGGCCGATGACGGCCTTGACGACCCAGTCGCGGGTGTCGTTGATGACTTGTTCGTGATTCATTTCATTTGTCTTTCGGGCCGAGCGCCGGGCCGCTCCCAAGCCGGCCCGTTTTGGCGATGTGCTCGCGGCTCAATGCCGTGAGCATCGCCGTCCCCTCGGGGGACCGGCTGGGCGCGCCCGCGTTCAGCGGGGCGAGACCGGACGAGGGGCCAACCATTCCTCAGCCATGCGCACCCACATGGAGCCGCCCAGCGGGATGAGGTCGTCATTGAAGTCGTAGCTCGGGTTGTGCAGCATGCAGGGCCCCAGGCCGTGGCCGCCGATGCGGTGCTCGCCGTCGCCGTTGCCGATCAGGAAGTAGCAGCCGGGCTTGTCGAGCAGGTAGTAGCTGAAGTCCTCGGCGCCCATGGTCGGCTCGAACTCCTGCACGTTCTCGGCGCCGACCATGTCGGTCAGCACGCGGCGCACGAAGTCGGTCTCCGCGGCGTGATTGATCGTCGGCGGGTAGTTGCGGCGGAACTCAAACTCGGCCGTCAGCTCGAAGGCCCCGGCCAGTTGCTCGGTCATGTCCTTCATGCGGCGCTCCAGCAGGTCCAGCAGCTCCAGCGTAAAGGTGCGCACCGTGCCTTGCATGACGACCGAGTCCGGCACGACGTTGGTGGCCTCGCCGGCGTTGATCATGGTCACGGAAATGACGCCGGGGTCGATGGGCCGCTTGTTGCGGCTGATGATGGTCTGGAAGGCCGTGACGAGCTGGCAGGCGGCCGGCACCGGATCGACGCCGAGATGCGGCATGGCCGCATGCGAGCCCTTGCCGCGCAACGTGATCTTGAACTCGTTGCTGCTGGCGAACACCGGACCGGTCTTGACCGCGAACTGGCCGGCCTTCATGCCGGGCCAGTTGTGGGCGCCGAACATGGCCTCCATCGGGAACTTCTCGAACAGGCCGTCCTTGATCATCTCCCGCGCGCCGCCGCCGCCTTCCTCGGCGGGCTGGAAGACGAGGTAGACCGTGCCGTCGAAATTGCGGTTCGTGGCCAGGTGCTTGGCGGCGGCCAGCAGCATGGCGGTGTGGCCATCGTGGCCGCATGCATGCCTGCGGCCACGATGGCCACACCGCCATGCTGCTGGCGTGCGGAAACTCGTTGCGCTCCGTCATCGGCAGCGCGTCGATGTCGGCGCGCAGGCCGACGGCCCGGTCGGACGTGCCGGCCTTGACGATGCCGACCACGCCGGTCCGCCCCAGGCCGCGGTGGACGGGGATGCCCCAGTCGGTCAGCGCCTGGGCGATGACGTCCGCGGTGCGCTCCTCGTGGAAGCAGAGTTCGGGATGCTTGTGCAGGTCGCGGCGGATGGCCGTGATCTCGGCCGCGTCGGCCAGGATGGTGTCGATGAGCTTCATGACTTCAGGCTCCTTGGTGGTGCCGAGTTTAGGATTGCGGCGTGAACCCGCGTCGCAACGTCCGCAACTGGCTGCTCTGGCTGGCCCTGCTGCTCCCCATCGCGCAGGCGATGGCCGGGGTGCATGCGCTGTCGCACGTCGGCGAGCGGCAGGACGATGGCATCGCTCATCTGGTTCACTGTGACCTCTGCCTGACGGCGGCCGACCTCGGTGCCGGCGCACCCACCGCCGAGCCAGCAGCGCTGGTAATTGGCGCCGCCACGCACGCCGCGCCGCTGCTGGCTCGGCGGTGGGTGCGCCGGC
>SEEY01000331.1 GCA_004211235.1 Rubrivivax sp. | reverse complement strand
CGCAGGTGGCGACCGCCGCCTCTGCAGCCGCTGCCGCCAGCAGTGCTGATGCAGCGCTCCCTGCGATGGACCCGGCCTCGGCACCGACATCCGCAGCGTCGGCTGCGTCGGCTGCGTCAGCCGCGTCGGCAGCATCGGCAACGGCCACGGACGAAGCCGCCGACGGGCCGCCGCCCGACATCCGCCCCCGCCTCGTCGAGCGCACCGACGGCATCAAGCGCCCGCCCCTGCGCTCGGACCGGACCGCCGCGGAATGGGCCGCTGATCAGGACAAGGCCGCTCAGAAGGCCGCAGAGCTTGCCGCTGAAAAGATGGCCGGAAAGACGTCTGAGAAGGCGCCCGCGCCATCGGCCGACAGCCTTGCCGACAAGGGTCCGGGCAAGGCCCGACAGAACGCCCCGGACAAGGCCCGCGAGAACGGCCGCGACAACGCCGCCGACCCGGCCAAGGCCGAGCCCGCCGACCCGCGCCTGTCACGCATGGCCGCGTCACCCGACAAGCCCGCCGTCGCCCTTGTCGGGCCGGCAGGCAGCAAGGCCGACGCCGAGGCGCTGCTCAAAAAAATGCAGGCCGGGCTGGCGGGTGTGCACAGCAACCCCGCGGCGCTGCAGGCCGATGTCATCCAGACGCCCGAGGGCTGGCGGGCGACGATCTGGCCCTTTGCGAGCCGGGAGCAGGCCCAGCTCATCAACGCGACGCTGGTGGCGCGCGGGCTCAAGACCAAGGCCGTGAACTTCTAGGCGCCTGTCGGGCTTTGGGTTGGCTCGCCGCCGAGGCGCGCCGCCAGGAAGTCGAGCAGCAGGCGCAAGGCCAGCGGCTGGTACTGGCGCGACACGTAAACGCCGTGGATGGCATGGCTCTCCGGCTCATGCTGGGGCAGCAGGCGCTGCAGGCGGCCCTCGCGCAGATCGTCTTCCACCAGATAGCCGGGCAGGATGGCCACGCCCGCGCCGGCGAGCACGGCCCGGTGCATGACGCCGGCGTCATTGCTCTGCAGCACCGAGCGCACCGGCACACGCAGCCATTGGCCCGCGTGTTGCAGCGCATAGTCGTTGCGGTTGACGTAGGCATGCGTCACACAGCGGTGATGGCGCGACCTCGATGTCCGGATACAGCGCCAGGAAGTCGGCCACCGCCGCGGCAAGCCGGGCCTGGGCGAGCGAGGCGCTGGACGTCACGCGCAGCCGCCCGCGCGGCGCCAGGCGCTGCTCGCCCGCGGCAGCTTCGGCCTCGCGCGCCAGTTCAAGCATCTGCCGACAGCGCTGCAGCGCGCCGGTGCCCGCCTCGGTCAGGCTGACACGCCGCGTCGTGCGCTGCAGCAACCGCGCGCCGAGCCAGCGCTCCACGCTTTCCAGGTAGCGCGAGACCATTGCGCGGGACATGTCCAGCACGTCCGCCGCCTGCGTCAGGCTGCCGCGCTCGGCCACTTCCACAAACACCTGCATCGCGGTCAGGCGGTCCATGATTCGCTCGATCCAGTTGACAAATCATCGACTTTACCGATGTTTATCAATTGAACCCGCGCCAATAGAGTGCGGGCATTCCCACTCGATCACCAGGACTCTTCAATGACCACCCTCAAGACCCTGCGCCGCCTTGCCCTGCCGCTGGCCGCTCTCACGCTGGGCGTCACCGAGGCCGGCGCGCAGGCCGCCGCGCCTGCCACGCCGGCCGCGCTGACTTTGCAGGTCTACAACGCCGACGTCGCCAGCTTCCACGTCAACGCGGTGCTGGTGAGCGGCAAGACCGACGCCGTGCTGCTGGACACCGGCTTCACGCGCGCAGACGCGCTGCGCATTGCCGCCATGGTGCTGGACAGCAAGAAGACGCTGAAGGCCATCTACATCAGCCAGGCCGACCCGGACTTCTATTTCGGCATCGGTGTGCTGAAGGCCTTGTTCCCGCAGGCGCGGCTGGTGACGGCGGCGCCGACGCTGAAGAAGATCGAGGCGACGCTCGCGACCAAGTTGCAGGTCTGGGGCCCACGGCTGGGCGCCAATGCACCCGAGTCCGTGCCGCTGCCCGAAGCGCTGGCCGCGCCGGTCATCGAACTGGAGGGCGAGAAGCTGGAGATCCGCGGCCTGGACGACAGCCTGCCGGGCCGCAGCTATGTGTGGATCCCGTCGCTGCGCACCATCGCCGGCGGCGTCAACGTGTTCGGCGGCCTGCACGCCTGGACGGCCGACACGCAGACGGTGCAGGAACGCGCCGCCTGGAGCGCCAAGCTCTCGGCCATGGCCGCATTGCAGCCGCTGCGCGTCATCCCCGGCCACAGCCGCGCCGGTGTGCCGCAGGACGCCGCCCAACTGCAATGGACGCAGGCCTACCTGGCCCGCTTCGAGACCGAACTGCCCAAGGCTGCCAATGCCGCCGCGCTGATCGGCGCCATGCAGCAGGCCTACCCCGACGCCGCCCTGGCCATCGCGCTGGACATCGGCGCCAAGGTCAACAAGGGCGAGATGAAGTGGTGAGCCGGCTGCACTACCTGCACGACCCGCTGTGCGGCTGGTGCTGGGCGGCGTCGCCGTTGATCCAGGCCGCGCGCGAGCTGTTGCCGGTCGAGGCGCATGCCGGCGGGCTGTTCATGGACGGCTCCCGCCGCAGCATGGGCCCCGAGTGGCGGGCCTTCGCGCTGCCGCACGACCGCCGCATCGCGCAGCTCAGCGGCCAGCCTTTCGGCGCGGCCTACCAGGACGGCCTGCTCAACGACGCCAGCGCCTGGCTCGACTCCGCACCGCCCATCGCGGCCATCCTGGCCGCCGACCGGCTGGCCGGCCGCGGGCTGGACCTGCTGGCGCGCATCCAGCAGGCCCACTACGTTGAAGGCCTGCAGGTGGCGCAGCCCGCCGTGCTGCGTGAGCTGGCCGAAACGCTCGGGCTGGAAGGCGAGGCCTTTGCCCAGGAACTGGTCGCGTGCAGCGGGGACGTCACTCGCAAGCATGTCGAGGCAAGCCGGGCGCTCATGAGGCGCCTGGGCGGCCGCGGCTTTCCGACGCTGGCGCTGGAGCAGCAAGGCCGATTGCAGTTGATCGACGTCGGCAGCTGGCTGGGCCGTGTCGAAGACTGGCGCGCCTGGCTGCAGGCGCAGCTCGCCGCCGCACCGGGCGACTGAGCGCTCAGGCGCCAGGCCGGCGCACGACGAAGGCGCGCTTGTCGCCGCCATCGAAGCCGCAGCGTTCGTAGAAGGCCCAGACCGCGGGATCCTTGCGGCCGGTCGTCAGCACGACCTTGTAGCAACCCGCCGCCCACGCCTGGCCGATGGCATGCCGGACAACGGCCTCGCCGTGGCCGCGACCGCGCCGGTCCGGCTGCGTGACGACGTTCTCGATGACGCCGTAGGGCCGCCCGCCGCGCGTCAGGTTGGGAATGACGGCGAGATTGCAGCTGGCGATCAGCGCGCCGCCCTCGAAGACGCCGAAATGGCGCAGGCCGGGATGCGCGAACACGGCGCGCACCGCCTCCGGAGCAGGCGGCGCGTCGCCGGCGTTCAGGTGCTGGTAGAGCGCAATGAGGGCGCCGACATCGTCGACGCCCAGGTCGCGGAGGGCGACCTTCGCGATCACTTCACGTCGAGCTTCATCGTGTTGGCGATGAAGGCCAGCACATCGCTGCGCTCCTCGATGATCTTGGACGTCGGCTTGCCCGCGCCATGGCCCGCATTGGTCTCGATGCGGATCAGCTTCGGCGCCGGCCCGGTGTCGGCAGCCTGCAGCGTGGCGGCGTACTTGAAGCTGTGCGCCGGCACGACGCGGTCGTCATGGTCGGCCGTCGTGATCAGCACGGCCGGGTACCTGGCGCCGCTGCGGATGTTGTGGATCGGCGAGTAGGCACGCAGCGCCTTGAACATCTCCGGGCTGTCCGCGCTGGTGCCGTAGTCCGACGCCCAGGCCCAGCCGATGGTGAAGTTCTGGTAGCGCAGCATGTCCATCACGCCCACCTGCGGCACGGCGGCGGCGAACAGGTCGGGGCGCTGGTTCGTGACCGCGCCGACGAGCAGGCCGCCGTTGCTGCCGCCATTGATGGCCAGCGTCGACGGGCTCGCGACCTTGTTCTTGACCAGCCACTCGCCGGCGGCGATGAAGTCGTCGAAGACGTTCTGCTTGTTCAGCTTGGTGCCGGCGTCATGCCAGGACGAGCCGTACTCGCCGCCGCCGCGGATGGCGGCCAGCACGTACACGCCACCCATGCGCAGCCAGGTGGCCGCGGTGACGCCGTAGGTCGGCGTCATGGAGATGTTGAAACCGCCATAGCTGTAGAGCAGCGTCGGGTTGCTGCCGTCCAGCTTCAGGCCCTTTCTGGCGGCGATGAAGACGGGCAGCCGCGTGCCGTCCTTGCTGGTGACGAACTCGCGACGCGTCTCGAACTCGTCGGCATTGAAGGCCGTCTTCGGCTTCTTGAACGGCGTGATGGCGCCGGTCTCCACGTCGTAGCGGTGGATCTCGGTCGGCGTGGTCAGGCTGGTGTAGCTGAAGAAGGTTTCCTTGTCGTTCCAGCGTCCGCCGAAGCCGCCGGCCGTGCCGATGCCGGGCAGCTTGACTTCGCTGAGCGGCTTGCCGTCGGCACCGTGCACGCGCACCAGCGTGGCGGCATCGTGCAGGTAACTGAGCAGGTAGCGGCCACCGACCGCCGAGGCGGCGGTCATCGCGTCCGGGCCCTCGGCCACGAGGGTCTGCCAGTGCTCCTGCGCGGCATTCTTCAGGTCGACCGCAATGAGGCGGCCGCGTGGCGCATCCTTGTCGGTCTTGAGGATCAGCTTGCCGCCGGTGAAAGCGACGGCGCTGTACTGGCCGTCGAAGTCGAGCGTGATCGGCTGCGGCCTGCCGCCGGCGAAGGCGCCCTTGGGCAGCGGCAGCACCATCAGGCCGTTCTTGCTGCTGCTCTTCCAGACGTTGATGATGAGCAGTTCGCCGTCGTCGGAGACGCTGGCGCCGAAACCCCATTCCTTGAGCTCACGGTTCTCGGCGACCAGCACGTCGTCGTTCTGCGGCGTGCCCAGGCGGTGGTAGTAGAGCTTCTGGAAGTAGTTGGCGCCGGTCAGCTTCGCGCCTTCCTTGGGCGCGTCATAGCGGGCGTAGAAGAAGCCCTTGCCGTCGGCCGTCCAGGCGGCGCTGCTGAACTTGACCCACTCGATCTTGTCCTCTCGGTCCTCGCCGGTGGTCAGGTCGCGCACCTTCCAGGTCTGCCAGTCGGAGCCGGCGCCGGCCACGCCGTAGGCCAGCAGCTTGCCGTCGCGCGAGGGCACGACGCCGCTGAGCGCCACGGTGCCGTCCTTGGAAAAGCCGTTCGGGTCCAGCGCGACGACCGGCGTGTCCTTCAGCGAAGCGGCCGTGTAGATGACGTTCTGCTGTTGCAGGCCGTCGTTGCGGCTCCAGAAGTAGCGGCCGCCTTCGCTGAAGGGGATACCGAAACGCTCGAAGTTGTAGAGCTCGGTGTAGAGGCGGCGCACCGGCAGTCGCTGCGGCATGGCGGCGAGGAATTTCTCAGTGACGGCGTTCTGCGCGACGACCCAGGCCTTGGTCTCGGCGCTGTTGTCGTCTTCCAGCCAGCGATAGGGGTCGGCGACGGCAGTGCCGTGGTAGGTGTCGACCTGCTCGACCTTGCGCGTGGCGGGGTAGAAAAGACCGGCGGCCGTGCCGGACAGGGTGCCCTGGGCCTGGGCGCTTGTGGCGAGCATGGCGGTGATGGCGAGTGCGGAAAGCGTGAGTTTCATCAGGGGTGTCCTGAGTCGGGATAACCGTTGATTCTCGGCGCCAGCCGCGCGGGCGCCGATGGTCATGCGAAACGCGCCCCGGCAACCGCCCCCGGGGCGCGGCTCAGCTCCGGTAGTCGGCGTTGATGGTGACGTAGTCATGGCTCAGGTCGCAGGTCCACACCGTCGCGCTGGCGGGCCCGCGATTGAGGCCGACGCGGATGGCGATCTCGCTCTGCTTCATGACGCGCTGGCCGTCCTCCTCGCGGTACTCCGCCCGCCGGCCGCCGCGGGTGACGACGTGCACGTCGTCGAGGTGCAGGTCGATCAGGCCCTGGTCCAGGTCGCCGATGCCGGCGTAGCCGACGGCGGCGAGGATGCGGCCGAGGTTGGGGTCGCTGGCGAAGAACGCGGTCTTGACCAGCGGCGAGTGGGCGATGGCATAGGCGGCTTGTCTGCACTCGGCCTCGTCGCGGCCGCCTTCCACGGTGATGGTGATGAACTTGGTGGCGCCCTCGCCGTCGCGCACGATGGCCTGGGCGAGTTCCTGCGCCAGGGCGATGAGCGCCTCACGCAGCGTCTTGGCGTCGGCGCTGTCCAGCGACGTGATCTCGG
>SEEY01001184.1 GCA_004211235.1 Rubrivivax sp. | reverse complement strand
GCCAAGGCCCGTGCCGCCGAACCGCCGCGCGGTACCGCTTTCCGCCTGCTCGAAGGCGCCGAATACCCGTTCCAGCCCCTCGGCCGAGATGCCGATGCCGCTGTCCTCCACCTCGAACACCAGGGTCTCGGCCGTGTGCGAAAGGCGCAGGGTCACCCCGCCCGCCTCGGTGAATTTGATGGCGTTGGACAACAGGTTGAACAGGATCTGCTTGACCCGCAGCAGGTCGAGCACCACCCCCTGGGGCAGGTCGTCAGCTGCATGGATGGCCAGCGAAATCTCCTTGTCCACCGCCCGCGGCTCCCACAGGGCCAGCACGCTGCGCGCCTCATTCATCAAGGCGAAGGGCGTGGCTTCCAACACCAGCTTGCCGGCCTCGATGCGCGACAGGTCGAGCACGTCGTTGACCAGGCTGAGCAGGACGGAGCTGCCGTCCTGCAGCATGGTCACGTGTTCGCGCTGGGCGGCGCTCAGCTCGCTCTGGCCCAGGAAGTGGGCGGCGGAGACCACCGCGTTCAGGGGCGTGCGGATCTCGTGGCTCATGGTGGCCAGGAAGTCGGACTTGGCCAGGCTCGCCACCTCGGCGGCGCGCCGCTGCGCGATGGCCTCGGCCTCGCTGGCCTTATGGTCGTTGACGGATTTTTCCAGACGCATCTGAGAGCGGGCCAGCACCACCGTCATCAGCGCCATGACCGAGGCGAACACCACCAGCGTCAGCGCCGCCAGCGGCCCCAGCAGTCCGAGCATGTGCTGGCCCGGCAGCTCGGGACTCCAGATCAGGTAGCCGACCCGTTGGGCCTCGTCGCCCATGATCGCCGCTGCGTGTTCGCCCTTGCCCACCGTGGGGCTGCTGGCGAACCGCGGACTGACGATCAGGCTGCGCTCGCCAAGCTCGTGCAGATAGGCGCCGTCGAGATAGCGTATGCTCACCAGCAGGGGTTCGCGACCGACCGGGTCCAGCGCCACCTTCTTCGTTGCGGGCAGCACTTCCATGACGCTCACGGCGGCCGGTCGGCCGTCGATCGCCATCAACTGCGTCGTGTGCACGGCCAGCGAGCTGGTGCGCA
>SEEY01001183.1 GCA_004211235.1 Rubrivivax sp. | reverse complement strand
GTCTGCTTCCCTGTCTGAATGTGTGAATGTCTGATGTTGGTTCGCGCCGGCGTCAGGCCAGCAACCGTTGTATCCGTTCGGCCGTAATCGGCAGCGCGCGCACGCGCAGCCCCAGCGTACGGGCCACTGCATTGCCGATGGCCGCCGCAGTCGGTCCGAGCGACGCCTCGCCGGCGCCCAGCGGCGGCCCGCCGCCGTCGACGATGCCGACATCGACCGCCGGCACCTCGGAAAACCGCAGCACCGGGTAGGTGTCCCAGCTGTCGCTGGTGACGCGCTCGCCGTCGAAACGGACTGCTTCCTTCAGCGTCCAGCTGCAGGCCTGGATGGCGCCGCCCTCGATCTGGTTGCGTACGCCGTCCGGGTTGATCACCGTTCCCACGTCGACCGCGATGGTCAGCCGCCGGACCACGATCTCGACGCCGGCTTCGATCTCGGCAACCACGGCGCACCAGGCGCTGGTGTTCTTGTAGCGCGCAAAGCCCAGTCCCAGGCCGCGGTCTTCGGGCAGGTCGCTGCCGGGCCAGCCGGCCCGCCTCGCCGCATCGGCCAGCACCGCGCGGGCACGCGGGTCGCTGCAATGGGCAAGGCGGTACTCGAGCGGGTCGCGCCCGGCGGCATCGGCCAGCTCGTCCATGAAGCCTTCGACGGCGAATACATTGGCATGGGCGCCCAGCGCGCGCAGCGCCGAGGTGCGCAGCGGCATCGACAGCAGCCGGTGGCTGTGCACCTGCCACGCCGGGAAGTCGTAACACGGTATCGCGTTGCGCTCGGCGCCGCCGCCAGCCTTCAGCGGCGCATTCATTGCCAGCAGCGGCGGGAAAGGCCGGGCAGTGTGCCAGCTGCCCAGCAGCGCCGGGGTGGCTGCGCGACCAGGCCGGTTGCTGTGGCCGTTGCCGCGCACCGCATGGCGCCATGCCTGCACATTGCCTTCGCTGTCCACGTCCGCCTGCAAGTCGACCAGCGCCGCGGGGCCGAACGGCGCCCAGGACAATTCGTCGGCACGCGACCATTGCACCCGCACCGGCTTCCCGGGCATCGCGCGCGCCAGCCAGGCGGCGTCGAAGG
>SEEY01001182.1 GCA_004211235.1 Rubrivivax sp. | reverse complement strand
GGCGTCGGCGGCCTCGTCATAGATGGCCGGCCCGCCGGCCATCTATGACGAGGCCGCCGACGCCAAGGCCGACATCCGCGCCGCGCTGGCGGAATCGGAGCAGACCAAGCTGCCCGTGCTCGTCGTCTTCGGCGCCAACTGGTGCGGCGACTGCCGCATGCTGGACGCGACCTTCAAGACCGGGCCAAGCGCGCCGCTGATCGCCAAGAGCTTCAAGGTCGTCAAGGTCGACGTGGGCCGCTTCGACCACAACGTCGACATCGCCGAGCGCTACCGTGTGCCGCTCAAGAAGGGCATTCCGGCCGTGGCGGTGCTGTCGCCGCAGGGCCAGCTGCTCTACGCCACCGAAGGCGGTGAACTGGCCGACGCCCGCAAGATGGGCGATCAGGGCGTCTACGACTTCTTCACCCGCGTGACCTCCCCTGCGAAGTGAACCCGCGAAGTGAGCCCGCAAAGTGACTCGACTACCGATCTGCAGGGCAGCCGCCAAGTGACCTCTCCTTCCCTCGCCAGCGCCTCCGTCGCGCTGCGCACGCAGTTCTTCGTCATGGGCATGCTGTTCGCCACCTGGGGCGTGCACGTGCCCATCGTCAAGGCCCACTACGGCCTGCGTGAACAGGCACTCGCGCTGGCCATGCTGGCCAGCGGCGTCGGTGCCCTCGCTGCGCTGGCCTATGCCGGCCGCATCGTCGGGCGCTACGGCCCGCGGGTGATTGCCGCCGTGATGGGCTGCGTGAGCTGCGCGGCCATCGCGGCCCTGGAATCGTCGACGCACTACGCGGGGTTGATCCTCGTCATGCTGGTGTTCGGCAGCTTCGGTAGCCTGTTCGACGTGTCGCTCAGCACCGAGGCCAGCGAGATCGAGCGGCTGACCGGCAAACCGCTGATGAGCGGGTTCCACGGGATGTTCAGCCTCGGCGGCATGGCCGGGGCGGGCCTGGGCAGCGTGGCGCCGGCCATCGGCCTGAGCGCGCAGGGGCACGGCGCTGCCTAGGCCCGCACCGGCCATGCCGCCCAGGCTGAACATGCCGTGGAAGCCGCTCATCATGGGCTTGCCGGCCAGGCGTTC
>SEEY01000330.1 GCA_004211235.1 Rubrivivax sp. | reverse complement strand
CTCGTGCCCGGGTCCGCGTGGGCGCTGGCCGAGATCCTGTCGCGCAGCGGCCTGCCGGCCGGCTTGAACACCACGGTGTTGCCCCAGGCCAGGGCCGGTGCGATCTTCCAGGCCGGAATGGCGATGGGGAAGTTCCACGGCGTGATGAGGCCGACGACGCCGACGGCTTCGCGCGTGATCTCGACACCGACGCCGGGGCGCACCGACGGCATGGTCTCGCCGCCCGGGCGCAGGGCCTCACCGGCGAAGAACTTGAAGATGTTGCCGGCGCGCTGCACCTCGCCGATGGCCTCGGGCAGCGTCTTGCCTTCCTCGCGGGCCAGCAGGTCGCCCAGCTCGGCACGGCGGGCCAGGATCTCGGTGCCGGCCGCGTCGAGGATGTCGAAGCGCTGCTGCGGTGTCGACAGGCTCCAGGCCGGGAAGGCGGCGCTTGCGGCGGCAATGGCGAGGTCCGCCTGCGCGGCGTCGGCCTGCGCGTATTCGCCGATCAGGTCGCGCGTGTCGGAGGGGTTGATGTTGCGGGAGACGGCGGCGCCGTCCAGCCATTCACCGCCAATGAGGTTCTTGAACATCGGTACTGCTTTCAGTTCAACGGTCCAGTGCGGGCCGCTTGGGGTTGAAGGTCCAGTTCGGGATCAGGTATTGCATCGCGATGGCGTCGTCGCGGGCGCCAAGACCATGCTGCTTGTAAAGGGCATGCGCTTTTTCCACCTCGGCCATGTCCAGCTCCACGCCCAGGCCCGGCTTCTTAGGCACGGCCACATGGCCGCCGACGATCTGCAGCGGCTCCTTCGTCAGCCGCTGGCCGTCCTGCCAGATCCAGTGCGTGTCGATGGCCGTGACCTTGCCCGGTGCGGCGGCGCCGACGTGCGTGAACATGGCCAGCGAGATGTCGAAGTGGTTGTTCGAGTGGCTGCCCCAGGTCAGCCCCCAGTCGCGGCAGGTCTGCGCCACGCGCACCGAGCCGGCCATGGTCCAGAAGTGCGGGTCGGCCAGCGGAATATCAACACTCTGCAGCGACAGCGCGTGCGTCAGCTGACGCCAGTCGGTGGCGACCATGTTGGTGGCCGTCGGCAGGCCGGTGGCGCGGCGGAACTCGGCCATCACCTCGCGGCCCGAGAAGCCGTCCTCGGCACCGCAGGGGTCCTCGGCATAGGCGATCACGCCGCGCATGTTGCGCATCAGCCGGATCGCGTCCTTCAGCAGCCAGCCGCCGTTCGGGTCGAGCGTCACGCGGGCGTCGGGGAAGCGCTCGTGCAGCGCGCGCAGGGCCTCGACCTCCTCGTCGCCGCGCAGCACGCCGCCCTTGAGCTTGAAGTCGTTGAAGCCGTAGCGTTCGCGGGCCGCTTCGGCGAGCTTGACGACCGCCTCGGGTGTCAGCGCGACCTCATGCCGCAGCCGGCTCCAGGCGTTGTCGGCGTCGGGCTCGGCGTTGTAGGGCAGATCGGTCTTCGTGCGGTCACCGACGTAGAAAAGATAACCGAGCATCTCGACGGCATCACGCTGCTGGCCCTCGCCGAGCAGCGCCGCGACCGGCAGGCCGAGGTGCTGGCCGAGCAGGTCGAGCATCGCCGACTCGATGGCCGTGACGGCGTGGATGGTGGTGCGCAGGTCGAAGGTCTGCAGCCCGCGGCCGCCGGAATCGCGGTCGGCGAAGGCCTTCTGCACTGTCTGCAGCAGGCCCTGATGCGAGCCGACCGGCTGGCCGACGACCAGCTGTCGCGCGTCTTCCAGCGTCTGGCGGATCTTCTCGCCGCCCGGCACCTCGCCGACGCCGGTGTGGCCGGCGCTGTCGGTCAGGATCAGCAGGTTGCGGGTGAAGAAGGGCGCATGCGCGCCGCTGAGGTTGAGCAGCATGCCGTCGCGCCCGGCGACGGGGATGACACGCAGCTCTTTGATGACGGGGGTCGAGGTCATGTCAGTACTTCAATGATGTAGTGCCCCACCAAGTGGCACCCATGGAACTGGCTCTGCCAGGCCATCGGGTGCGCCGCCTTGAGGGGAAGGCGCGCGAGCGCCTCGGGGGTGGGCTCAATCAATCCGCGGTGATTCTTCGTTCGGTGATGACCTTCTTCCAGCGCTCGAATTCGGCGTGCTGGAAGGCGGTGAACTGTTCGGGCGTGTTGGCGACGATCTCGAAGCCCTGCTCCAGCAGCTTGGGCTTGATGTCGGGCGCATTCAGCGCGGCCACGATGGCGCCGTGCAGCTTGGCCTTGATGTCCGCCGGGATGCCCTTGGGTGCCGCCACGGCCTGCCAGGAATAGACCTGCAGGCCCTTGATGCCCAGCTCATCCATGGTCGGCACGTCCGGCTGCACCGGCGAGCGCTTCGCACTCGTGATGCCGAGCGCGCGCAGCTTGCCGGCCTTGATCTGCGGTAGCGCGGTGTTGATGTTCATGAAGCTGGAGTCCACCTGGTTGCCCAGCAGGTCGCTCATGACCGGGCCGCCGCCCTTGTAGGGAATGTGCAGGCCGCTGGTGCCCGTCTGCTGCCAGAACAGCTCGGCCGTGATGTGGTCGCTGCTGCCGTTGCCCGAGGTGCCGAAGCTCATCTTGTCGGGGTTGGCCTTCATGAAGGCCAGCACGTCGGCCATGGTCTTGTGCGGCGACGCGGCGGGCACGACGAGGACATTGGGTGCCTGCACGGCAACGCTGATGAAGTCGAGGTCTTTGGTCGGGTCGTAGCCGATGTTCTTCATCAGGTGCGGGCCGATGACGAGCGGGCCCAGCGACGTGACCAGGACGGTATAGCCATCGGCGGGCGCGCGCTTGACGGCCACCGTGCCGATCGTGCCCCCCGCGCCACCGCGGTTGTCGACGACGAAGCTGCCGCTCAGCTTCTCCTGCAGCTTGACGCTGAGCATGCGCGCGATGGCGTCGCTGGAGCCGCCCGGCGGGAACGGCACCAGCAACGTCACCGGCTTGGCGGGCCAGGCCTGGGCCAGCGCGGAGCCGGCCATGGAGAGAGCCGCGAGGCCCAGCAGTGCGGAGGTCAGCAGTCGCTTCATCGTCTTGTCTCCTGATGGTTTTTTGGGGAACAGGCTTACTGCGGGCCGAGCTTGGAGATCAGCGCGCTGAGCTGGTCCACCTCGGCCGGCAGCATGTCGCTCAGCGGCGGGCGCACCGGGCCGGCCGTGTGGCCCACGAGCGTGGCGCCGGCCTTCACGATGGACACGGCATAGCCCTCGCCCTTGTTGCGCAGCGCGACGTAGGGGATGAAGAAGTCGCGGATCAGGCGGTCGCAGGTGGCGGTGTCGTTCGCTGCGTGCGCGTTGTAGAACTCCATCGCCGTCTTGGGGATGAAGTTGAAGACCGCCGACGAGTACACCGGGCAACCCATGGCCTTGTAGGCACCGGCGAACAGCTCGGCCGTGGGCAGGCCGCCCAGGTAGGCGAAGCGGTCGCCCAGGGTCTGGCGGATGGAGACGAACTTCTCGATGTCACCCAGGCCGTCCTTGAAGCCGATCAGGTTGGGGCAGCGGTCGGCCAGCACCAGCAGCGAGGCGGGCGTCAGCTTGCAGGCGCCACGGTTGTAGACGACGACGCCGAACTTGACGCTCTTGCACACCGCCTCGACGTGGGCGATCAGGCCTTCCTGGCTGGCTTCCGTCAGGTAGTGAGGCAACAGCAGCACGCCCTGCGCGCCCAGGCGCTCGGCCTCCTGCGCGTACTGGATCGCCACGCGGGTGCCACCGCCGGCGCCGGCCAGGATGGGCGTGCGGCCGCGGCAGGTGTCGAGCGCGACCTTGATGATGTCGCTGTACTCGCCCGGCTCCAGCGAGAAGAACTCACCCGTGCCGCCGGCGGCGAACAGCGCCGAGGCGCCGTAGGGCTGCAGCCATTCCAGACGCTCGGCGTAGGGCTTGGGCGCGAAGTTGAGCTGCGTGTCGAAGTCGGTCAGCGGGAAGGACAGCAGGCCGGCTTCCAGGACGGCTTTGAGTTCTTGAGGCGACATGGGTGGTCTCCGTGGGGTCGTGGGGTGAAGAAGGTTCGAGCGCTGCTCAGCGTCGAATGTTTAAGTTGTAGGTCATCGTACAAGTTCATTCAAATCCATGATGACTAGGGATAACCCTTAACCAACATGTCTTTACAGCGAGGGCTCAGACGCCCAGACCCTGGGCCTGCGCCTTGCGGCGGCGCTCGCGGCTGTTGGACAGATGGGTGCGCATGGCCGCGCGGGCGGATTCGGCATCCTGGCTGGCAATGGCGTCGAGGATGCTTTCGTGCTCGGCGTTGACGCGGCGCATATAGGCCTGCCGCTCCACGCTCACGTCCACGGACGGCTCCAGCCGGGCGCGCGGAATGATCTGGCTGCCGAGCGTGGCCATCAGTTCCGCGAAATGACCGTTCTGCGTCGCACGGGCGATCTCCAGATGGAACTGGAAGTCGGCGACGACCGAGTCCTGCCCGGCTTCGACCGCGGCGATCACCGCATCGAGCGCCCTGCGAAGGGCGGCAAGGTTGTCAGGCGTGCGGCGCAGCGCGGCCAGGCCGGCGGCCTCGGTCTCCAGGCCGATGCGCAGCTCCAGCACGGCAATCACGTCCTGGAGCGTGCTGAACTGCTCCGGCGTGATCTTGAAGGAGGGCGCGTCGCCCGCGCCGAGCACAAAAGTACCAATGCCATGGCGGGTCTCCACGAGACCCGCCGCCTGCAGCTTGGAGATGGCCTCCCGCACGACGGTCCGGCTGACCTCGAACTCTTCCATGATGGCCGCCTCGGTGGGCAGCTTGGCGCCGATCTCCAACTGGCCGGCGCGGATGCGGTCGCCGAGGGAGTCGACGAGTTCGAGGGCCAGCGTGCGAGGCCGGCGGCGGACAGGCGCTTGATTCAAGGGTTTACCCTGGGTTTCGAAATGGGCTGGAGGTCTAAAGTGGTGGAGTTGTACGACAACTAGACGACGTACAACGCCCCCAGAACTGTAGCAACCCGCGCCTCCGCCATGACTGCTGTTTCCCCCCGCCCGCCGCTGACCATCCGCATGAGCGCCGAGGACAACGTCGCCATCGTCGCCAATGACGGCGGCTTGCCCGAAGGCACCGTGCTGCCCGAGGGTGTGCCCGGCGCCGGCCTCGTGTTGCGCGACAAGGTGCCGCAAGGCCACAAGGTCGCGCTGCGTGACCTCGCCGAGGGCGACGTCGTGCTGCGCTACGCGGTGCCCATCGGCTATGCGCTGAAAGCCATCCCCGCTGGCAGCTGGGTGCACGAGCGCCTGTTGCAG
>SEEY01001181.1 GCA_004211235.1 Rubrivivax sp. | reverse complement strand
GAGATGGACTTCCCGCAGCAGCGGGCGCAGCTCCACCCGCGGGCCCGGCAGCGGCACCCGGGGGCCGTCGTCCTCGGCCTGTGCTTCCGTGTCGCCGCGGTCGACGATGCGGCGCCACTGCAGCGCCAGCGCGCCGCCGGCCTCGCGTGTGGCCACTGCCAGGCCGTTGACCTTGCCCAACGTGCCCAGGCCGCACTGGTCGCCCGGCGTGAGGCCGCTCAAATCCAGCGCCACCTCGTTGCGGCTGTAAGGCCCCTGCCCCTTCTGCGTCAGCGTGTTGCGCGCCTGCCAGAAGCCCTCGGTCGGCCCGGCGCGCAGGCGCAGGTGGCCAGGGCGCTCGCGCAGGCTCCACAGCGCGTCGTCGGGGTTGTGGTTCCAGGCCCATTGCAGGCCGAGCCGCGGCTCGTCGAACTCGTCGCTGGTGGCGGGCTGCGCGAGCGGCTGGCCCTGCACCGGCTTGGTCGCGCGCGCCGGCACGCGGCCGGGCGCCTCGGGCGTGCCCCAGATGGGCCAGCCGTCGCGCCAGAAGATCGGGCTGAAGTTGGTGATGCGGCCGATGGCCGGCTGGTCCTGCATGACGAAGCCCCACCAGCGGCCGTCGGCCAGGTCGACGATGGCACCCTGGTGGCCGCCGGTGCGGGCGGTGTCGATGCTGTTCACCGTCTCCCACGGGCCTGGCAGCGACCGGGCCCGCGAGACCGTCATCGCAAGGCGCCGCGGGATGGCGTTGAACAGGTAGTACATGCCGTCGCGCTTGATGAGCTTGGAGCCCTCGGCACCCGCGATGTAGTGGATCTGCCGGCTGGCGGTGACGCGACGCAGGTCGGCGCTCAACGTCAGCAACGTGATGGCGCCGTCCGAGCCGATGCTGGTGGCCAGGTACGGCTGGCCGTCGGTGTCGAAGAACAGCGCCGGGTCGAAAGCCTCGCGGTCCAGCTCATGGCAGTTCCACGGGCCCTGCACCTGCACGGCGCGGCACAGGCGCGTCTTCAGACCGACCGGCGTGACCGCCAGGTGGAAGGCGCCGTCGTGGTGGCGCAGGCTCGGTGCATAGATGCCGCGCCGGTAG
>SEEY01001180.1 GCA_004211235.1 Rubrivivax sp. | reverse complement strand
AGTGCCGCAAGCGGCGCTGAACCAGGACAACGTTGACGATCTTCTTGCCGATCTGGGATTCTAATGGACGATATGCTGAAGGATTTCGTCGTCGAGGCGTTGGATCTTGCGACCAACGTGGAAGAGCACCTGCTGCGCCTCGAACGCGATCCGGACAACAAGGAAACGCTGAACGCCGTGTTCCGCTCGTTCCACACCATCAAGGGTGGCGCGGGCTTCATGGGCCTGCCGGCGATGGTGGCGGCCTGCCACCTGACCGAGAACCTGTTCGACGCGCTGCGCACCGGCGCCGCGCCGGTCACGCCGCAGGCGATCGAAGCCTCGCTGACGGCGTCCGGCTTCGTCGCCGACCAGCTGAACGAGCTGAATAACGGCGCCGCGCCCGAGCAGCTGGCCTCGATGCCGGACGAGCTGGAACGCATGTTGAAGGATGCTATTGCCGGCCTGGATGCGCCGAAGGCCGCACCGGCACCGGTAGCGGCACCTGTCGCGGCGCCGGCACCGGTTGCCGCCGCCGCGCTGGCAGAGGCAGCTCCGGCTGCCTCTGCCAGCGCCGATGGCCTGGACTGGCAAGCGATGTATGCCGCCGTGGTCCCGGCCGGCACCGCGCTGCCGGCTGCAGCTGCCGCTGCGCCCGCAGTGCAGGCCGCCGTGCCCGCCGCAGCCGCAGCGGTCGCGGCGACCAGTGTAGTAGCCGAACCCGTCGCCGCACCCGCCAAGCCGAACTGGGACGGCGCCGAGCGCCGCGCCGCCGATCCGAAACCGGCCAACGCCGCGCCGGCCAAGGACGAGAGCATCCGTATCGACGCGGTCAAGCTGGACGCGCTGCTGGAAGTGGCCGGTGAATCGGTGCAGGCCGCCAACCAGGCCGCCGTGCTGCTCGAGCGCCTGTCGCAGTTCAAGTTCGAAGGCCAGGCCGCCACGCTGATGGCGACGCTGACCGAGACCCTGGAGCGCGCCTCGCGCTACTCGGCCGAGCTGCAGCGCGCCACGCTGGCCACCCGCATGCAGCCGGTGGGCCGCCTGTTCCAGAAGTTCCCGCGCCTGGTGCGCGAGCTGGCGAAAGACCT
>SEEY01000329.1 GCA_004211235.1 Rubrivivax sp. | reverse complement strand
GACGTAGCGCGCGACGGGGATGTCGTCGAAGCCGGCCAGGGCGATGTCCTCCGGCACGCGAACCCCGGCGGCCTGCAGCGCGCCGAGCAGGCCAATGGCCATGATGTCGTTGGCGGCGAACACGGCGTCCGGCCGCTCCGACGCCGGCAGGCGGAGCAGCAGCGCCCCGGCGCGCTCGCCGCCAGCCTCGGAGAAGTCGCCTTCCATAAGCCAGGGCTCGACGCCCGACGGCAGGCCCGCCCGGTGGCCTCGTTCGCGCTCGCGCGCCTCGAAGTTGGCAGCGGGCCCGCCGAGGAAGGCAATACGCCGGCGGCCACTGCGCACGAGGTGCTCGGTCATCTCCCGCGCGCCACCAAAGTTGTCGACCGCGAACACGCGCTGCGCCGGCGCCCGAACGCCGGAATTCAGCAACACGGCCGGCAGCGACGCGGGCAGGTTCTGCGACAGGAAGTCGTCGTCCGCATGCGGCGACATGACGAGCAGGCCGTCGACACGGCCGTTCATCGCCCGCAGCGCCGCGGCGGCCTCGTCGGCGTCGTCGTGCGAGCTGGACAGCAGCAGGTGCAGGCCGCGCGCGCGGGCGGCCTGGTCGATGCCGCGGATCAGCTCGGAGAAGAACTCGCCGTGCAGGTCGGGCAGCAGCGCGCCGATGGTGTCGGTGCGGCGCGTGATGAGGCTGCGAGCGGCGCCGGACGGGCTGTAGCGCAGCTCGCGCGCCACGTCGACGATGCGCTGGCGGGTATCGGGCAGCACGTTCTCGGCGCCGTTCAGCGCGCGAGAAACGGTGGCGACCGACACGCCGGCAGCGCGGGCAACGTCCTTGATGGTGGCGGGGTTGGGGCTCATCGGGTCAAGCGCGGCATGCCGGGCGGGCAGGAGCGCGGCGCGGGTTGATGGCTTCTCCCGGCTGGCGCCATAGGAGGTGATGACGCCAGCGCGCGCCCATGCCCACGGCTAGGGGCGAGCCTTCGATCTGGCAGGCAGGCGTCGCGCAGCCCCAGAGCGGGCCGGGCGGGAACGGTTGTCTCATCCGTGGCATCGGCTCCGCTGTCGCGTGCCGGTTGTCGTTTGAATAAAGCCATGTAAACGTTTACACGTAATTTTGTCGACGGCCTCAGGACGAGTCAACCGGGCGTTTACCCGGCGCGGCGCAGCAGTGGCTCGTGCCCAACACGTCACCCGCCGCAGCGCCCTGCTCGCTAGCATCCGCGCCCCAAGACTCAAGCCAGTGGAGGCCTCGATGCTGGAGCAACCCGCCGGACATGTTTACCCCGCGAACGCTGCCCAGGCGCTGTCGCCTCGCCAGCGTCTGCACCTGGTGCTGCTGGGCGTTCAAGACGTGGCGCGCTCGACGGCGTTCTATGAAGCGCTGGGCTGGGTGAAGTCGCCCACCGGCAACGCCGGCTTCGCCAAGTTCGACCTGGGCGGCTACGCGCTGTGCCTGATCTCGCGGGCGGACTTCGCGAGGGACGCGCAGTTCGACTCACCCCAGAGCACGGGCTTCTCCGGCGTGGGGCTGATCCATATCGCCAAGGCGCCCGACGAAGTGCCGCGCATCCTCGCCCAGGCCGTGGCGGCGGGCGGCCGGCTGGTCAAGCCGGCGACGCGCACGCACTGGGGCATCGCCGGCTATTTCGCCGACCCGGATGGCCATCTCTTCGAGGTGGACTACGAAGACGTCTGGGTGCTGGATGACAACCACCGGCTGGTGGTTGACCGCGTCAACGGCTGACAACCCCGTATTGCGGGCCGAGCGCCGGACCGCTCCCAAGCCGGCCCGGTACGGGGCTGCCTTTCAGTCGGCGTACTGCCCGGCGGCCTTGATGACCGGCCCGAGCTTGTTGATCTCGCCCTCGACGAACTTCTTGTGCTCGGCCGGCGCGAGGCGCGCATCACTGACGATGACGGCGCCCAGGGCTTCCTCGCGCTTGCGGAAGTCGGCATCCTTCAGCGCCGCGCGCAGGGCCGTGTTGACCTTGTCGAGCACCGCCTTGGGCGTGCCCTTGGGGGCGTACAGGCCGTGCCATACCGTGATGTTGAAGCCCTTGAGCCCGGACTCGTCGGCCGTCGGCAACTTCGCCAGCGAGCCGCTGGGCAGGCGCTTGGACGACATGACGGCGAAGGCCTTGACCTTGCCGGACTCGATCTGGCCGGTCGTGTTGGTGGTCTGGTCGCACATGATGTCCACCTGGCCGCCAAGCAGGTCGTTCATGGCCGGCGCGGTGCCCTTGTAGGGCACGGTCGTCATGTCGATCTGCACCGCCTGCTGGAACAGCAACCCGCACAGGTGCGAGGCCGAACCGACACCCGCGTTGGCGAGGTTGATCTTGCCCTTGTTGGCGGCCATCCACTTGGCGAGGTCGGCATAGCTGTTGGCCGGCAGGTCGGGGCGGCCGATCAGCGTCATCGGCACTTCGTTGACGAGGCCCAGGTATTCGAAGTCGTCCAGCGTCTTGTAGGGCAGCGTGCGGTAGAGCGCCGGCGCGCTGGCCAGGCCGATGTGATGCAGCAGCAGCGTGTAGCCATCCGGCGACGCTTTGGTCACCTTGTTGGCGCCCAGCGTGCCGCCGACACCGCCGACGTTCTCGATGATGAGGGTGGCACCGAGCGGCTTGCGCAACGCCTCGGCGAGGTCGCGCGCGACCTTGTCGGTGGGCCCGCCGGCGGCGAACGGCACGATGATGGTGACGGGCTTGTCGGGGTAATCGGCAAGGGCGGGCAGGCAGGCCAGCAGGCCGGCGGCCAGCAGCAGATTCGTGCGCATGTCGGTTGTCTCCAAACGATGGGCGACGGTCTTGGATGCCGTCGTCAGGCAGGCTGCCGGGAGGCAGCGGATCCGCCCAGACAAGGAGTTTGGTCACCTCCCTCGCTGCCTGCATCAGGCTTTCCACGAAGGCTTCCTGTAAGGTTCACGTCACCCAACGCCGCCCTGCTGCGCCCATCACCTCACGGCACGGAGCCCAGGGCTCAGGGGTCGGCCTTCCAACGCAGCAGGCGGCGCTTGATTTCATCCTGCAGCCTGCGCGAATCGGGGGCGGACTTCACCATGAAGCCGTCCCACTCGGGTGAGTTTGCCGGCCGCCTGGCGAGCTGCGCCTTGATCGCTGCGCCGTCGACCGCCAACTTGAGCACCACGTTGCCGCCAAGCAACCAGCCGTCGCCGCGCTCGGTCAATGCGTGCTGGTCGCGGATGAAGCGCTTCAGCGCCAGCAACGTCGCGTCGACGTCAAACGGCGGCGGCTGGATGTCCCATGTGTCTTCACTCATCGCATTCCTTCCTGGAGACCACGCGAGGCGGCCGCCCTCGTGGACGTTGACCAGCCCACGGCGCTTGCGGCAGGGATCAGGCCGCGAAGGCGATGGACTCGGGCTCGCCACGTGGCAGGCTGGCCCAGCGTTCGGCCCGGCCCGTCGGCCAGGATGCCCTTCAAACGCAGTCCCAGCCCTTCCAACGTCTTTCGCGTCGGTGCGTTGTTCGGCAGTACGGCGGCGACCACGGCGCTGTCCCGCCGCTGCTCGAACGCTTCGCCAATGGCGTGCAGGGCCATCTCGGAGGCCAGGCCACGCCCCCAGGCCTGCGGCGTGATGCGGTAGTAGAGGTAGAGGCCAGCGTGGCCGGCGACGCTGCGGTGCATCAGGCCCCCGAAGCCGATCAGGCTGTCGGGACGATCACGCTCGGCGATCGCCCAGTGACCGAAGCCGTAGGCCTGCCAGTGGCCAATCCAGGCCTCCAGTTGCGCTTGCGTGGACGCGCGGCCATGCGGCGTCGCCGCGGCGCAGAAACGGGTGACGGCGGGGTCGGCATAAAGGGCCAACAGGGTGTCCAGGTCACCGTCGAGTGGCGGACGCAGCACGAGGCGGCGGGTCACCATTGCTGCTGGAACGGCCGGAACGGGCTCGCAGAACTCACTCAAGACCATGGCACCACGACTGGTAAAAACCCTAGCAGGGTATCCGCGAGCGAGTCAGGACGGAAGCCCCGGATGCGGACTTGTCGCAATACCGTCACAAAGCCAGCGTAGGCGCAGGCTCGCGCGGATCTCCAATCCCCGCGGCCGCTTACAAAATAGGTCAAGTAGATTCCACTTGGATGATGCATGATGGCGCATGCCTGCTCCACCCCTCCTCTCGCCCAAGGCGGCCAAGCCCGTTGATGAAAAGCTGACGATCAATATCGGCTGCGTCGACCTCGGCCAGATCGATCTGCTCGTGCAGGAAGGCTTCTATGCCAACCGCAGCGACCTGATCCGCACGGCCATCCGCAACCAGATCGCCACGCACGCCGAGGTGGTGCGCCAGGTCGTTACGCGCAAAAGCATCGTGCTCGGCATCCAGCAGTTCAGCGCCGCCGACCTCGCCCAGGCCCAGGCGGCGGGCGAGAAGCTGCAGATCCGCGTGCTCGGCCTGGCCGTCATCGCGCCCGACGTATCGCCCGAGCTGGCGCTGGCCACCATCGAGTCCCTGACCGTGCTGGGAGCGCTGCATGCCAGTCCGGCCGTGAAGGCAGCGCTCGTCGGGCGTCTGCTGTAAACCCTCCATGAAAGTTCCCATGCACCCGCAGTTCGCCCAGTTGATGAAAGACGCCACCGCGCTGACACGCTCCGGCGACCTCCGCGCCGCGATGGCAGCGATTTCCACGGCGATGGAGCGTGGCGCTGCGCCCGATTCGCCCGCAGCGCAAGGCGATGTCATCGACGTGCAGGCGCGCGTCATCGACATCGACCCGACCGATGCACCCGCCACACCCGCCGCGCCCGCAGCCGCTGCGAGCGAGCAATTCATCTCCGGCCACTTCACCCACCGCGCCGGGGCGCGCGACTACCGGCTCTTCATCCCCGCCCCTCAAGCCGACAAGCCGCGCGCGCTGGTGCTCATGCTGCACGGCTGCACGCAGGATCCCGACGACTTCGCCACCGGCACCCGCATGAATGCGCTCGGCGCGCAATACAACGCGCTGGTGCTCTACCCCGCGCAGACGCGCCAGGCCAATGCGCAGGGATGCTGGAACTGGTTCAAGCACAACCACCAGGGCCGTGACCGCGGGGAACCCGCGTTGCTGGCCGCGATGGTGAAGCAGGTTGCGGAGACCCACGGCGTCGACCCGGCGCACGTCTATGTCGCGGGTCTGTCTGCGGGCGGCGCCATGGCCGCGATCCTCGCCACGACGCATCCGGACGTGTTCGCTGCCGCGGGCGTGCACTCGGGCCTCGCCGCCGGCTCGGCGCGCGATCTGCCCGGCGCCCTGGCGGCGATGCAGGGTCGGGGCGACGGCGTGGCAGCCAAGGCGAAGTCGCGCGTGCGCATGATCGTTTTCCACGGCGATGCGGACTCGACGGTCCACCCGCGCAACGCCGGGCAGGTGGCCGGCGCCCATGGCGGCAGCGCCGTCAGCGTGGAGGAACTGCCATCCGCGCAGATCGGCAGCCGCCGCTGCGCCCGGCGCCTGCACAAGGACGCGCAGGGCCAGGTCGTGACCGAGGAATGGCTGGTGCACGGCGCCGGCCATGCCTGGTCGGGCGGCGACCCGGCAGGCTCTTATGCCGACGCGCGCGGGCCCGACGCCAGCGCCGAGATGATGCGGTTCTTCTTCAGCGGCTGAACGGGCCGGGCCGATGCGGCCCGGCCATGACGGTCAACCCGTCAGCAGCGCGTTGACGCGACGAACGTAGGCGGCCGGATCTTCCAGGTGGCCGCCTTCGGCGAGCACGGCCTGATCGAACAGCACCTGGGCGAGGTCGTCGAAGTGGGCGCTGCCATCGAGCTTCTTCACCAGCGCGTGCTCGGCGTTGATCTCCAGCGTCGGCTTCGATTCGGGAGCGCTCTGGCCGGCCTGCTTCAGCAAGCGCGCCAGGTGGCCGCTCACGTCGCCCTCTTCCACGACGATGCATGCGGGCGAATCGACCAGGCGGGTCGTCACGCGCACGTCCTTGGCGCGGTCCTTCAGCGCGTCCTTGAGCTTGTCGAGCAGCGGCTTCAGGCTCTCGGCCGTCTCGTCGGCCTTCTTCTTCTCGTCTTCATCGAGCAGCTTGCCCAGGTCGACCGCACCCTTGGCGACGGACTGCAGCTGCTTGCCCTCGAACTCGTAGAGGTGGCTGAGCATCCACTCGTCGACGCGGTCCACCAGCAGCAGCACCTCGATGCCCTTCTTGCGGAAGATCTCCAGCTGCGGGCTGTGCTTGGCGGCGGCGAGTGAGTCGGCAGTGATGTAGTAGATGACGTCCTGGCCGTCCTTCATGCGGCCGACGTAGTCCGCCAGGCTGACGTTCGCGTCGGCATGCGTGGACGCGAAGCGGAACAGCTTGGCCAGGCGCTCCTGGTTGGCGTGGTCCTCGCCGATGCCTTCCTTCAGCACCTGGCCGAAGTCGGTCCAGAAGGCCGCGTACTTGTCCTTCTCGGCCTGGTCTTCGCTGTTCGCCAGGCTCTCCAGCATGCCGAGCACGCGCTTGGTGGAGCCCTCGCGGATGGCCTTCACGTCGCGGCTTTCCTGCAGCAGCTCGCGGCTCACGTTCAGCGGCAGGTCGGCGGAGTCGATCACGCCCTTGACGAAGCGCAGGTAGACCGGCATCAGCGCCTCGGCGTCGTCCATGATGAAGACGCGCTTGACGTACAGCTTCACGCCGCCGCGCTTGTCGCGGTTCCACAGGTCGAACGGCGCCTTCTGCGGGATGTAGAGCAGCTGCGTGTACTCGCTGCGGCCTTCCACGCGGTTGTGCGTGTAGGCCAGAGGCGCCTCGCTGTCGTGGCTGATCGCCTTATAGAACTCCTGGTACTGTTCCTCGGTGATCTCGCTCTTGGCTCGCGACCACAGCGCCGACGCCTTGTTGACCGGCTCCCATTCGTCGGTGACCACCTGCTTGGCGGCATCCGCGTCCCAGGTCTCCTTCTTCATCAGGATGGGCAGGGAGATGTGGTCGCTGTACTTGGCGATCGTCGACTTGACGCGCCAGGTCTTCAGGAACTCTTCCTCGCCCTCGCGCAGATGCAGGATGACATCGGTGCCGCGGCCCGGCTTGGTGATGGTTTCCAGCTCGTACTCGCCGGTGCCTTCGCTGCTCCAGCGCACGCCGGCTTCGGCGGGCAGGCCGGCGCGGCGGGTCTCCACCGTGATGCGGTCGGCGACGATGAAGCCGGAGTAGAAGCCGACGCCGAACTGGCCGATCAGCTGGGCGTCCTTCTTCTGGTCGCCTTCCAGCTTGGCCATGAACTCGCGCGTGCCGCTCTTGGCGATGGTGCCCAGATGGGAGGCGGCCTCCTCGGCGCTCATGCCGATGCCGTTGTCGCTGATGGTCAGCGTCTTGGCGTCCTCGTCGAAGCTGACGCGCACTTCCAGGTTGGGGTTGTCTTCAAGCAGCGCGGCGTTGTCCAGCGCCTCGAAGCGCAGCTTGTCGCACGCGTCGCTGGCATTGCTCACCAGCTCGCGCAGGAAGATCTCCTTGTTCGAGTACAGCGAGTGCGTGACGAGGTGAAGGATCTGCTTGACTTCGGCCTGGAAGGCGTGGGTTTGCTTGGTCATGGCTTGTCGGGTCGAGTCTGAAAACGAAACGCGGCCCAGATCGGGCCGCGTGGCGAAGATTTCAAGGGGCCGGCCTCGGCCCCGAAGTGCGGGATTGTCAGGCCCGGCGCGCCTTCACGGCGTCGCTCAGCACATCGAGCACGGTCAAGGAGTCGCCCCAGCCCAGGCAGGCGTCGGTGATGCTCTTGCCGTATTCCAGCTGGGAGGCGTCGTCCTTGCCCGGCGTGAACTTCTGGGCGCCGTCGTTCAGGTGGCTTTCCACCATGACGCCGAAGATGCGCTTGCCGCCCTCGCGCATCTGGCCGGCGATGTCGCGCGCCACGTCCACCTGGCGCTGGTGCTGCTTGCTGCTGTTGGCGTGCGAGCAGTCCACCATCAGGCGCTCGGGCAGCCTGGCCTTGGCCAGGTCGGCACACGCTTCGGCCACGCTGGCCGCGTCGTAGTTCGGCGCCTTGCCGCCGCGAAGGATGACGTGGCAGTCGGCATTGCCGCGCGTCTCGACGATGGCGACCTGACCGTTCTTGTGCACCGACAGGAAATGGTGGCCGCGCGCGGCGGCCTGGATGGCGTCGGTCGCGATCTTGATGTTGCCGTCGGTGCCGTTCTTGAAGCCGATGGGCGCCGAGAGGCCGGAGGCCAGTTCGCGGTGCACCTGGCTCTCGGTCGTTCGCGCGCCAATGGCGCCCCAGGAGATCAGGTCGCCGATGTACTGCGGCGAGATCACGTCCAGGAACTCGCTGCCGGCGGGCATGCCCAGGCGGTTGATCTCCAGCAGCAGTTGGCGGGCGATGCGCAGGCCCTCGTCGATGCGGTAGCTCTCGTCCAGGTAGGGGTCGTTGATGAGCCCTTTCCAGCCCACGGTCGTGCGCGGCTTCTCGAAGTAGACGCGCATGACGATCTCCAGCGTGTCGGCGTATTTCTCGCGCTCGACCTTGAGCTTGCGGGCGTACTCCAGCGCGGCGTTCGGGTCGTGGATGGAGCAGGGGCCGATGACGACGAGCAGGCGGTCGTCCTCGCCGGCCATGATCTTGCGGATGCGCTGGCGGGTCTGGCCGATGAGTGCCTCCACGGGCGTGCCGCGGATCGGGAAGAAGCGGATCAGGTGCTCGGGCG
>SEEY01001179.1 GCA_004211235.1 Rubrivivax sp. | reverse complement strand
GGCGCCAGCAGAACCAGCAAGGCGCAGGCTCCAAGTCGCCCGGCTCGTCGGCTTCGAGCGGTTCGTCGGGCTCCTCCGGCCTGTCCGGTTCCTCGGGATCTTCGGGTTCCTCGGGCTCCAGCGACGACTCGTCGTCCTCCGGCCTGAGCGCCTCGTCGGGCACGGGCAGCTCAAGCGGCTCGACGGGCTCGACGGGATCGTCCTCGTCCAGCGCCAAGAGCAAGTAAGGCCAGCGGTGGCCGCCCCGCTCGATGCCGGGGCGGCCACCGTCGACTGACTTCGTGTGAGGTCGGCCCCATCCCGGGGCCGGCTTTCCTGATCGTTCAGGCCACGCGCTTGCGCCGGTCCACCGCCTCGATCTTCAGCATCTGGCGGTACTTGGTCACCGTGCGCCGCGCCACCACCAGGCCCTGATCGGCGAGCTGGCGCGTGATCTCCGCATCAGACAGGGGCGCCTCGTGCGGCTCGGCCTCGATGATGTCCTTGATCAGGCCGCGGATTGCCGTGCCCGAACAGGCGCTGCCGTTGGCGCTGATCATGGCGCGGCTGAAGAAGTACTTCAGCTCCAGCACGCCCACTGGCGTGGCCATGTACTTGTTGTTGGTCACGCGCGCGACGTGGGCGAGTGCCTGCTGCTGCAGCTGTCCAGCATCGACTGCCCCGAGACGCGCTCGATGGCGCAGACCATCATCACGCACCACCTCTCGGCGCTGGCGGCGCGCGACGTGGCGGCGCTGGCGCGTCATCTGGGCGAGCCGCCGGCGCGGGTCGAGGCCGTCTGCGACCGCATCCGCCGGCTGGACCCGCGGCCCGGCTGGCGCCTGGGCGCATCGCAGGTGCCTTATGTCGTGCCCGATGTGATCGTCAAGAAGGTGCGCGGCGAGTGGACGGTGCAGCTCAACCCCGCCGTCGTGCCCAAGGTTCGGTTGAACCAGGTCTATGCCAACCTGTTCCAGCGCCATCGCACGCCCGCCAATGCCGAGCTCGGGGCCCATCTGCAGGAGGCGCGCTGGACGCTGCGCAACGTGGAGCAGCGCTTCTCCACCATCCTCGACGTGGCCGAGGCCATC
>SEEY01001178.1 GCA_004211235.1 Rubrivivax sp. | reverse complement strand
CCTACGCACTGTATGTGCAGCCGCACTACGAGACCCGCATCGCCGACATGCGCCTCGAAGGCGTCTTCGGCGGCCGCTTCGTGCGCCGGGCGCGACATCGTGGTTCCTGCCGTGGCCCGCACCAGCAGGTTGGGCGCCAGCTCCAGCTTGGCGGTGGCGTTGGGCAGGAAGCGCGAGCTGCTGCGGCTGGCCGACAGCGGCGTCAGCACGTCGTTGATCAGGCCGGTGCCGTCGATGTCCCGCTCCGAGCGCACGAAGCGGCCGCCGAAGACGCCTTCGAGGCGCATGTCGGCGATGCGGGTCTCGTAGTGCGGCTGCACATACAGTGCGTAGGTGCGCTCGCCGGCGTCGAAGTTGTTGCGCGGATCGGAGGCGGGGTCGCCTGCCGCGCCGCCGTACAAGGCGCGCAGCGCATCGGTGTTGTCGCGCAGGTAGTCGGCGTTGGGCGTGAGCCACGGGCTGCAGCCGTTGATCTGCGGGATGCAGCTCGGCGCGTTGCCCAGGAAGTTGGCCGGCAGCTGGGTGGCCGAGCTCACCAGCGTGACGCGATTGCCGCCCGGCGCGTTGGGACCGCCGGCCAGGTTGGCGCGGTATTTGGAATCGCGATCGTTGAGGCGCGCGCCGAAGTCGATCGAGGTGATGAAGCCGTTCAGCTCGTAGCTGCCGCTCAGGGCCACCGCGTCCATCGTGCTGCGGGCGCGGTTGATGTCCTGGAACAGCGAGTTGGCGAAGCGGAAGTCCGTCGCGGCGCCGAGCGGGTTGCCCGTCATGTCGGTGGTGCCGTAACCGCCCGCGTTGACGGCGATGTCCACCGACGGGATGGTCTTGGCGATGTCGACGATGATGGTGCGGTTGCGGTTGTCCGACCTCATCCGCGAGACGTCGAGGTTCATCGACAGCGGACCCGCGTTGTAGCGCCAGCCGCCGGCCAGCACCGCCTGGTCGGTCGCGGAGGTCTTCGCCTGGGTGCTGGTCGAGCCCGGCACGTTGTTGAAGGTGCCCGAGATGCCGTTGCACAGGCGCTGCACTGGCTGCCCGTCGTTGCCGAGGAAACCGGCGCCGTCGACGTG
>SEEY01001177.1 GCA_004211235.1 Rubrivivax sp. | reverse complement strand
TCGTAGAACTGCTCGCGGGTGACGCCGAGCCAGGCGCGCAGGCGCTCGCCGCTGACGTCTTCGAACGGCCGGCCTTTGGCATGCGTGATGCGGCCTGGCGCCTGGCTGGCGATGAGGATGGGCACCCGACGGTCGAGCTGGAAGATGGGCCGGGCGCCCAGCGGCAGGTGCGGCTCGCAGCGCACGCAGGCCTGCAGTTCGGGCAGCAGGCGGGCGAGCCGCTCGTCCCCCGCGTGCCCAGCGCCGGGCGGCTGCAGAGCCCGCCCGCTCTGGCGCTGAACCTGCCGGTCGGCCCGGCCTGCATTGTCGTCCGCTCGCGGGACCGGCCCAGGCCCGCGCTGGGCGAGCGGCCTCACAGGTGCCGGCCGAGGAAGCGCATGGTGCGGTCCCAGGCGGCTTGTGCCCAGGCGGCGTCGTATTGCGTCTTGGCGATGCGGCCGGGGCCCTGCGCGGTCTCGTTGGCGAAGGCGTGGCGGGCCAGGTAGCGGTGGCCTTCGTAGGCCACGCCGGCTTGCCTGAGCTTCGCTTCCAGCGCGTCGACCTGGTCGATGGGGAAGAACTCGTCCTGCTCGGCCCAGTGGGCCAGCACGGGCAGGCGCAGCCGCGCGGCGTCGATGGCCTTCACGGGCGGCATGCCGTACCAGGTGACGATGGCGTCGGCCTCGGGCGCCTGCTGCGCAGCCAGCCAGGTGAGCGCGCCGCCCATGCAGTAGCCCGTGATGGCCACCTTGCCGCCGCCGGCCTTCAACGCCTTGAGGTGCTGGAGCGCGCCGCGGATGTCCTGCGCGGCGGCGTCGGCGAAGTCGAGGTCGCTCTTCAGGTGCTCGGCCTCTTCTTCCTCGACGGTGCTCTTGCCGCGGTAGAGGTCGGGCACCAGGGCGGTGAAGCCGGCCTGCGCGAAGCGCTCGGCCACGCCGCGGATCTGGTCGTTCACGCCCCACCATTCCTGGATGACGACGACAGCGCCCAGCGGCGCGCCGGCCTCCGCGAGGTAGCCGGGGGTTCTCGCGCCATCGGGGCGCTGAAACTGGATCTTCTGGGCCATGCGGATCTCCTGCGATCACCACGAG
>SEEY01001176.1 GCA_004211235.1 Rubrivivax sp. | reverse complement strand
ACTGCGTTGGCGGCTGCGCCCAGCCCTGCACTTCACCCAGGCCGTAGGCGTAGAAGCTCAGCGGCTTGTCGCGCGCCTGCACGTCCAAGCCGTGCTGCCGCACATGGGCATGCAGGCGCTGCAGCAGGCGCACGCTGCGACGCACGCGCTCGTGGCAGGCGGCGAGCATCTCGAAGGGCTGGTCGAAACCGGCCGAGGGGCCGGCATGCAGGGCGACGCGCGAGCTCATGGCGACATTCTGCGGCAGCCACAATGCCAGCATGACCGCCAAGCCCGCCCAGCGCGCCGCCCAACTGCGCGACCTGCTCCACCACCACGCTCACCTGTATTACGTGCTCGACGCGCCCGAGCTGCCGGACGCCGAATACGACAAGCTCTTCCAGGAACTGCAGGCCCTGGAGGCCGCACATCCGGAGCTGCAGACGCCCGACTCGCCCACGCAGCGCGTCATCGGCGCCGTGCTGCCGGGACTCACGCCGGTGCGCCACGTCGTGCCGATGCTGTCGATCACGACCGAGACGGACACGACCGAGGGCGGCGCCATCGCGTTCGATGCGCGCGTGCGCCGCGAGCTCGGCTTGAAGGAGGGCGACGCGCCCGTCGACTACAACGCCGAGCTGAAGTTCGACGGCCTGGCCATCAACCTGCGCTACGAGAACGGCGTGCTCGTGCAGGCCGCGACACGCGGCGACGGTGAAACCGGCGAAGACGTCACGCACAACGTGCGCACCATCGGCCAGATCCCCCTGCGGCTGAAGGGCACGCCTGCGGACCTGCCGCCCGTGCTCGAAGTGCGTGGCGAGGTCTACATGCGCCGTGACGCCTTCGAGGCGCTCAACGAACGCCAGCGCGCCAAGGGCGAGCGCACTTTCGTCAACCCGCGCAACACCGCCGCCGGCGCCATCCGCCAGCTCGATTCGCGCCAGGCGCGCGACAAGCCGCTGAGCTTCTACGCCTACGGCCTGGGTGAAGTGCAGGGCTGGGCGCAGCCGCCAACGCAGTCGGGCCTGCTGGACGCGCTCGCCGGCCTGGGCATTCCCGTCAACGACCTGCGCGACGTGGCGGCCGGCC
>SEEY01001175.1 GCA_004211235.1 Rubrivivax sp. | reverse complement strand
CTGCACGCCATCGTCTATTTCTGGCTGATGCCGTCGTACATCGTGTTCTACACGCTGGTGCCCCGCGCGATCGGCGGGCGGCTCTACAGCGACACGATGGCCCGCGTGTCGTTCGCCCTCTTCCTCGTGTTCTCGATGCCCATCGGCATCCACCACCTCTTTGCGGACCCGCAGGTGGGCGCTGGCTTCAAGTTCGTGCACGCGGCGATGACGGCGATGGTCTCGGTGCCGACCTTGCTCACCGTGTTCACCATCGTCGCCTCCGTGGAGATCGCCGGCCGGCTGCGCGGCGGCACGGGCCTGTTCGGCTGGGTGAAGGCACTGCCCTGGGGCAACCCGATGATGCTCGCCGTCACCTTCAGCTTCATCATGCTGGGCTTCGGCGGGGCGGGCGGCATCATCAACATGAGCTACCAGCTCAACGAGACCATCCACAACACGCAGTGGGTGACGGGCCATTTCCACCTCATCTTCGCCGGCGCCATCGTGCTGATGTACTTCATGGCGGCCTATGAGCTGTGGCCGCAGCTCACCGGCTGCGCGCCGCTCTCGCCGCGGCTCATCAAGGCGCAGGTGTGGAGCTGGTTCATCGGCATGATGGTGCTGTCGATGCCGTGGCACCTCGTCGGCCTGCTCGGCGCGCCGCGGCGCATGGCCTACTACGACTACACACATCCCGACATCCAGCCCCAGGCCTGGACAGTCACGGCCTCGGCCCTCGGCGGCTTCGTGCTGCTGGCCTCCGGCGTGCTGCTCGTCTACATCCTCGCCACCGCCACGCGGCGCAAGGCCGACGTCGTGCCGCCCTTCACTTTCAGCCGCGCCGCCCACCCCGGCGCGCGCGCGCCGCTGGCGCTCAACGGCCTGGGGCTGTGGGTGGCCATGATGATCGCGCTGACCGTTGTGAACTACGGCTACCCCATCGTGCAGCTGGCGTTGCTGGACGACGCCTACGTGCCGGTCATTCCCATCGGGAGCCGCTGATGAAGCAGCCCGCGCAGTTCTCCTGGAGCAGCCCGTGGGTGCGCTGGAGCGTGCTGGGGCTCGTGGCGCTGACGCTCGCTTCGATGC
>SEEY01001174.1 GCA_004211235.1 Rubrivivax sp. | reverse complement strand
AGCTTGCGCACCTTGCGCGCACTGGCCTTGACGACGGTGTTGCCCAGGGTCACCTGGCCGTCGCCGCCGATGGCGACCTGCCAGCCGGCGGGCGTCTGCCGGCGCACCGAGATGATGGTGGTGCCGTGGTAGACGGCGGAAGAGGAATCTGAAGACATAAGGCCTCCACTTGGGGGCCAAGGTCCAGCCCTCAAGGTCAGTTGATGCGAACCTTCACTTTGGCATGCTCGTTGATGCCCATGGCGCCAAAGAACAGCGCGACGAGGCGGTGCGCCTCGGTGAAGACGACGAGACGGTTCTCGGCGCGGCGCTGCAGCACCCAGTTCAGCAGGTCGCCGGCCGCCATGAAGTCCAGCCGGATCAGCTTGGTGCAGGAGATGTTGATCAGCGTCGACTGGCCGACCTCGGCGTCCATCGCACGCAGCGTCTCGGAGATGTCGCCACTGAGCTGGCCCATCATCTCCAGCTGCGCGGTCACGTTGGACGGGTCGGCCACGTCGGTGTCGAGGAAGGTGGACACCGCCTCGCTCTGCATCGTGCTGCTGGGCACGCTGTGCGTGGAGGTGCCGTCGCCGCCCATGCGCACGCGGCAGCGGGCCCGCTCCCACGACGGCGGCGAGACCTCGTAGGTAACGCAATAGTCGATGGCGGCCTCGTCGAACTGGTCGGGCCGGTTGGCCAGGCGGAGGGCTTCCAGGCGCAGCATCCACAGCGCGGCATCGGTGTCGCGCTCGCCCACGGGCGCCAGCTCCTTGAGCTGGTTCAGGAAGTGGTCGCCGCCCAGCCAGCGCTGGTCGATCTGCTGCGAGGCCCACAGGCGGAACAGCTGGCGCAGCTGGATGGCCGCCTCGATCTCGACCTCGTCCACCGTGCCCCAGTCGAAGAGCCAGGGCATGGGCAGGGTCTCGGCGCGCTTCTGCAGCGTCGTCACGTCCTCGGCCGTCAGCGTGGACGGCGCCGTCCAGCTGACCTGGCCGGCCTTGCCCATCGGCGAGCGGTTGGCCTGGCGGGCGGTTTCCGCTACCAGGCGCGGCATAGAGAACCACTGCGGCGCCGACAGGCCGAACTGCTG
>SEEY01001173.1 GCA_004211235.1 Rubrivivax sp. | reverse complement strand
CGCTGCCGCAGCCCGAGCTGCAGCCAAGTCCGATGCTCGCTGTGGCGGAGCCGGTTGCCCGGGCGCTGGTCTGGGCCCCGGCGGCGCTGCTGGCGACGAGCGCGAGTGTGGCGAGCAGGATGCGAAGTTTCATGACAGGTTCCCCCTGGAAAGGTGGCAAAGCCGCACGGCGGCGGAGCACCAAGGCTAGGAGCCGGGGCGCAGCGAAGGGACCGCCGCGCTACCCGGATTTGGCGTTGCACTACTCAGATTTCGCGCGCTGGATCGCGTCCTGACGCGTCCTGACCCCAAGCTTGATGAAGAGCGCGGCCAGATGGTTCTCCACAGTGCGCTCGCTGCGGTTCAGCGTGGCGGCGATGGCGCGGTTGCTGTGTCCCTGGATGAGCAGCTCAAACACCGCGCGTTCCCGGGCCGTGAGGCCCAGCGCGTCCTGCCGCGCATGGCCGTAGCGGCCGCGGCCCACGCCTTGCACGCCGACCCGGCGCAGCCGCCGCCGGGCAAGCTGCGCGGCCAGCTCGGCGCCCAGGCCCTGCAGAAGCGGCAGCGCCCGAGCGACGGCGTTGGCGTCGCCCCACAGCAGCGCGAGGGCCTGCTGATAGGTGCAGCCGAGTTCGCGCCAGGCCTCGGCCGCGGCGGCGTGCTGCCCGGCAATCTCCAACGCGCAGGCTGCCGGCGCATCGGCCGCCAGTACCTGCGGCTGGCCCATGCGCGCCAGCCACACCTGCAGCTGCGCACGCCGCCACGGGCCGAGCCGCGCCGGCGCTTTGGCCAGCGCACTCGTGGCCAGCCCACGCGCCCGGGCCGGCGAGGTCGACAGCGCCGCGATCTCCACCTGCTGCACGTCGACCGACATGAACCAGGGCCACAGCATCAGCCGGCGCCGACCGCTGGCCAGCTCGCGCCAGTAGGCGAGCGCGCCCGGTTCGGCGCGACGTGTCGCCTGCAATGCGAGCAGATGGTTCACCTGCTCCCGTTGCAGCTCGTTGAGGTCGCTGCGAGCCTGCAGCTGGCGCAGCCGGGCCTCGCCGGCCGGCCAGTCGCCGCGCGCGATGTCGCCGCAGGCCTGGCGCACG
>SEEY01001172.1 GCA_004211235.1 Rubrivivax sp. | reverse complement strand
TCGATCTATGGCGATGCGATCCGCCCGAAAATGGCGCGCCTGCAGTACGCGTCGCCGAAGTGGCTGGCCGAATTCGTCTCGAGCGAGCACGTGCAGATGCAGGCCGTGTTCCTGGCTTTTCTGCCGCCCGCGCTGGCGTCGCAGATCCTGGAAGCGCTGCCGCTGGAAGGCCGTGAACTGGTGCTGCTGAACATGGCGCGCCTGGACGAGATCAACCGCGACGTGCTGCACGAGCTCGAAGAGCTGGTCGGTCGCTGCCTGGCCGCGTTCGACACGCAAAGCGCCAGCGTCGAAGGCGTGCGCCAGGTCGCCGACATCCTCAACCGCCTGCAGGACAACCGCGCCGGCATGGTCGAACTGCTGCGCGCCGCCACCGCGCGCCTCGCACCGTCGCCGGCCACGCCGGCCATCCCGGCCACCCCGGCCTTGCCGGGCGCCACCGCCGCAGCGCCGCTCACCGCGCTGCCCGCCGGCGTCACGGCGCTCGAAGCGCCCGCGCAGGGCAGCCCGGGCGCCGTCATTCCGCTGCTCGAGAACTACGACTTGCCGCCGTCCGGCTCGCCGGTCGACGTCATGGTCGATCACCTGAGAGTGCTGGCGGCCAAAGAGCCGGAGCGCGTTGCTGAAGTCGTCAAACAATGGGTACAGAAAAAACATGGCCGAACTGAATAACATCGAAGACAGCGATCTCGAAGCCGGCCTGAGCCCGGTCGAACAGGCGGCCATCGTGCTGCTGTCGATCGGCGAAGAGCAGGCTGCGGCCGTGCTGCGCTGTCTCGAGCGCGACGAATTGATGGAGCTGACCCAGGTCATGTCGCGCATGAGCGGCATCAAGGTCGACACTGTCAAATCGGCGCTGCAGAGCTTCTTCGACGACTACCGCCAGCAAAGCGGCCTGCACGGCGCCTCACGGAGCTACCTGAAGCGTTCGCTCGACCTGGCGCTGGGCAGCGACATCGCCAACAGCGTGCTCAATTCGATCTACGGCGATGCGATCCGCCCGAAAATGGCGCGCCTGCAGTACGCGTCGCCGAAGTGGCTGGCCGAATTCGTCTCGAGCGAGCACGTGCAGAT
>SEEY01001171.1 GCA_004211235.1 Rubrivivax sp. | reverse complement strand
GTCCACGACGATGCCGAGCTGCTCTTCCATCGCCGTGATCAGGCTGACGACGGCCATCGAATCCAGCTCGGGCAAGGCACCGAGCAGCGCGGTGTCGCGGGTGAAGGTTTGGGCGCGGCCGTTGAGGCTCAGCACGTCGTCGAGAAGCCTCAGCACGTGGCTGAGCACCTGGGCGTTGTCCATGGATGGGGTGCGAAAAATGCAGCCGCGTAGTCTAGCGGGCGGGCTGTTCGGCGCTCGCTCGCGTACCCCTTTGGCCTGGGGGCGCATGAGATACTTTTTTCACGCATGGCGCTCCCCGTAGCAGCACTCGGGTGCCGCTAGTTGCTAGCGTTCACACTTCCGTGCGGCCGCGCCGTCTTCCTTCCATGAGCTCATGCCCGAATCCACCTTGCTGAACGAGTTGGTGGCTGTTGCCGCCGAGCGCGCGCCTGACAGCGCCGCCCTGACCTATGGCGGGGCGACGCTGAGCTACGCCGAGCTGGACACCGCGATGCGGGGCTTTGCCAACGGGGTGCTGGACCTCGGCCTGGCGCGCGGCGAGCGCGTGGCGATTTATCTCGAGAAGCGTTTCGAGACGGTTGTCGCCAGCTTCGGCGCGCCGGCGGCGGGTGGCGTCTTCGTGCCGTTGAACCCGCTGCTGAAGCCGGATCAGGTGGGCTTCATCCTGCGGGACTGCGAGGTGCGCGTGCTCGTCACGTCGCCGGAGCGTCTGGCCCAGCTGGGCGAGGTGCTGACGCAATGCCCGTCGCTGCGCCACGTGGTGTTGACCAGCGGCGCGGGCGCCGCGGCGGTGCCGGTGCACGACTGGAAAGCGATGCTGGCGGCGCCGGCCCGCGCCGGCCACCGCGTCATCGACACCGACATGGCAGCCATCCTCTACACCTCGGGTTCCACCGGCCGCCCAAAGGGCGTGGTGCTGTCCCACCGCAACATGGTGGCGGGCGGCAAGAGCGTGGCGAGCTACCTCGGCAACCGCGCGAGCGACACGCTGCTGGCCGCATTGCCGCTGTCCTTCGACGCCGGCTTCAGCCAGCTCACCACCGGGTTCCACAGCGGCGCGCGCGGTTGCCG
>SEEY01000328.1 GCA_004211235.1 Rubrivivax sp. | reverse complement strand
GGTGCGTGGGCCGCCGCCTGGTGCCGGGTCGGGGTTGGTCTGGGCGACGGTTGGCGCCACCGGGATGTCGCCATCGCAGTCGTCGCAGGCGTGGACGGCAAGGGAGGCGAGCGCCGCGCTCGGCCTGGTGACCATCAACGGCTTCACCGCCACGTCGCTGCCCACCGTGATCCCGACGACGCTGGAAGGCGTCACCGCTGCCGACATCGCGCGCAGCATCAACGCCACCGACGCCGAGGATGCGCTGAAGTACCTGCCCAGCCTGCTGGTGCGCAAGCGCTACCCCGGCGACTACAACCACGCCGTGCTGTCCACGCGCGCCTCGGGCACCGGCAACAGCGCCCGCGCGCTGGTGTTCGTCGACGGTATCCCGCTGGCCAACCTGCTGGGCAACGGCGCGGCTTTCACGCCGCGCTGGGGGCTCGTCGGCGCCGATGAGATCGCCCGTGTCGACGTGCTCTACGGCCCGTTCTCCGCCGCCTACAGCGGCAACTCGGTCGGCGCTGTCGTCGACTATCAGACCCGCCGTCCGCAGCGTTTCGAGGCGCATGCCGAGGCCGGCCTGTACTCGCAGCGATGGCGTTTCGGCGGCGACGACACGCACTTCGAGGGCCGCCACGCCAGCGCATCCGTCGGCGACAAGGCCGGCGACTGGAGCTGGCGGCTGAACCTTTCGCGACACGACAACGAGGGCCAGCCCCTGACCTTCCCGACCCGCGCGATCGCCACGGTGGCGCCCGCCGTCAACGCCGTGCCGGTCACCAGCGCCGCGGCCAGCCAGGACCGCTTCGGACAGCCGTGGTGGCTGCTCGGCTCGGGCACGCAGATGCACACCGTGCAGGATCAGGCGAAGCTGGCCTTGTCCTGGCAGCCCACGCCCGAGCTGCGCGCTCAGGCGCTGCTCGGCCTGTGGCGCAACACGGGTGACGCCGGCAGCCAAAGCTGGCTGCGCGACGCCGCCGGCAACGCCGTCACGACCGGTCCGGTCAGCATCGACGGCAAAGGCTACACGCTCGCCGCCAACGAGTTCGGCCTGACCCACGACGAGGCCGAACACCGCATCGTCGGCGCCACGCTCAAGAACAGCGCGACACAAGGCCTCGGTTGGGAACTGGCTACCAGCCACTACGACTACGCCAAGGACCGCAGCGCGCAGCCGCTGGCTCGCACGGGAAGCGCCGGCCGCATCACACGGCTGGACGGCAGCGGCTGGACGACCCTGGCGGCCAAGGCGTCAGCCGGCGGCTGGGAGGGCGGCCTGCAACGTGAGCAGCACGTCTGGCGCCAGCGTGTCGACAACGCGAGCGACTGGTTGAACCAGGGCACGTTGGCGCCCTTCACCGCCTTCAAGGGCGAGACCACGCTGACCAGCGCCTTCGGCCAGCGGGTGCTGGACCTGATGCCGGGGTTGCGCGCCGTGCTGGGCTTGCGCCACGAGGCCTGGGCCGCACGCGACGGCGGCAAGACGGCGTCCGACGGCAAGACCGTGGCCTACGCCGACCGCCGCGAGACGGCCGTCTCTCCCAAGGCCGCCCTCGGCTGGGCGGCCAGTGACGCGCTGGACCTGCGCATCAGCCTCGGCCGGGCGGTGCGCTGGCCCACGGTGAGCGAGCTGTTCCAGGGCGGTCTCAGCGCCACGGGAGCCTACGTCGAGGGCGACCCCGTCACCAACCCCGGTCTGAAGGCCGAACGCGGCTGGACACGCGAGCTGTCAGCGCTGTGGCACGACGAGGCGGGCGAACTGCGCGCCACCGTCTTCCACGAAAACACGCACGATGCGCTTTACAGCCAGTCCAGCGTCATCGCCGGCAAGACGGTGGGCAGCGTGCAGAACATTGGCCGCATCGAGACCCTCGGCCTGGAACTGGCCGGCCGCGGCAGCGTGGGGCAGGCGCTGGGCTGGCAGGCGAGCCTGACCTATGCCGACTCGACGATCCGGGAGAACGCCGGCTTCGTCGCCAGCCCGGGCGACACCCTTGGCAAACAGCAGCCGCGCGTGCCGCGCTGGCGGGCCAGTGCGCTGATCAGCTACGCGATCACGCCGTCGCTCGACGCCAGCCTGGGCGCCCGCTACGGCAGCCGCCAGTACGGCAACCTCGACAACGCCGACGTCAACGGCATGGCCTATCAGGGCTTCAGCCGCTACTTCACGGCCGATGTGAAACTCGCCTGGCGCATCAACCGCCAGTGGAGTGCCAGCCTCGGCGTGGACAACCTGAACAACGCCGAGTACTGGAACTTCCATCCCTACCCCGGCCGCACCGTGCTGGGCAACATCCGCTTCGACCTATGAAACACGCCATCGCCTTGTTGTCGCTCGCCGCGGCGAGCGCCCATGCCCACGTCTCGCTCGACGTGCCCGAGGCTGCCGCTGGCAGCAGCTACCGCGCGGCCTTCAAGATCGGCCACGGCTGCGAGGGCGGCGCGGCGACGAAGGAGATCGTCGTCACGCTGCCCGAAGGCCTGCGCGGCGCCAAGCCCAGCCCCAAGCCGGGCTGGACGCTGAGTACGACACGCCGCCCCTTGAAGACGCCCTACGACAGCCACGGCAAGACCATCGCCGACGAGCTTGCCGAGGTGCGCTGGGTGGCCCGCTCGGAGGCGGAATACCTGCCCGACGACTGGTATGACGAATTCGTGCTGCGCCTGTCGCTGCCGGCCGAGGCGGGCGAGCTGTGGTTCAAGGTGCGGCAGGTCTGCACGCAGGGCGAATGGAACTGGGCCGACATCCCCAGCACCGCCGTGCCGAAACCACGTGCGCCGGCGGTGTTGCTCAAGGTGGTGCCGGCGCGCGGCGAAGGCCATGTGCATTGAGCGGCTGACCGGGAATTAGCGGCGCCCGACCCTGGCTGATCGGCGCTTTGTTCGCAGTCATCACGCGGATGATTCAGCCCGTCACCAGTGCACGGCCCCCGGCAACGCAGCGGCCCCTGGCGAGACGGCACCGCGAGCCGTCCGCGACCACGAAAGCACGAACTTTCGGCCCGCCAGCGACACCCCGGTGTTGCCCGCGCCTGCCGCCTGCGCTGTGATCCACGCCGCAGCCCTACCGTCACCGTCCGGTGACAGTCCCGGGCGGCGTGAAGCGCTCTTTCGCCCCGACCGGGTTAGAAGCCGGCCGGGGCGTTTTCCTTTGGCGTTCCTGGTTTGCTGCCGGCTGCACTGGCGGGCGAACGACGGACCCACCGGCGCCCCTCACCGCCGCCGTGCCACCCCAAACGCCCCGAGCGCCGCCACGGCGCCCAACGCCGGCACCGCTCGCCATCCCCAGTGCGCCAACAGCAGCGACCCGAGTGCCGCGCCACTGGCCATGCCGACGAACATGACGCTGACGAGCACGGCGTTCAGCCGGCTGCGCGACGCGGCATCCAGTGCGTAGACCACGCTCTGGTGCGACACCAGCGCCGCCTGCACCCCAAGGTCGAACACCACGGCGACGACCACGAGCAGCCACAGCGAGGCCGGTGCCACCGCCTCCACCGCGAAGGCGACGAACACCAGCAGCGCGCCGACGCGGATGACCGTCTGCGGGCCGCGCCGGTCGGCCAGGCCACCCGCCAGCGGCGCGATCAGCGCGCCCGCCGCACCGGCAAGGCCAAAGGCGCCCGCCACCGCACTGCCCTGGCCGAATTCCGGCCCGGCCAGCACCAGCGCCAGCGTCGACCAGAAGGCGCTGAAGGCCACGCTCAGCAGGCCTTGCGCCAGCGCCGCGCGGCGCAGCGGCGCATGCCGCATCCACAGTGCCGCCATCGAGGCCAGCAGCGAGCCGTAGCCGGCCGACGTCGCCGGCACGAAGCGCGGCAGGCTGCGCCACAGCAGCGGAATGAGCAATGCGACGACGACGGCCGCCGTGCCGTACACGGCGCGCCAGCCGGCCCACGCGGCCAGGGAGCCGGCGGCCACGCGCGACAGCAGGATGCCCAGCAGCAGCCCGGTCATGACCTGGCCGACACGCTTGCCGCGTTCGGCCTCCGGTGCCAGCGTCGCGACGGCCGGCACGATGTCCTGGGCCAGCGTGGCCATCAGGCCGATGACGATGCTGGCCACGCACAGCGCGGCGAAGCCCGGCGCCAGCGCGGCGAAGGCCAGCGCGGCCACCAGCGCCGCGGTCTTCAGCACGATGAGGCGGCGGCGGTCATAACGGTCGCCCAACGGCGACAACAGCAGGATGGCAGCGGCATAGCCGAGTTGGGTCAGCGTGGGCAGCAGGCCGATGGCCGCGCTGCCGACGCCGAACTGCGCCGACAGCAGACCGAGCAGCGGCTGCACGTAGTAGATGGTAGCGACGGCGAGGCCGGTCGCGGTGGCGAGCAGCAGCGTCAGTGCCGGGCTGAGCGGTGCGGCAACGGCGGGCGATGCGGGGGAGGACGTGGTGTTCATGGCCGCAGTGTCGCGAGCCGCCGCAAGCCCCGCCAGACGCAGGCACCGACTGACTGCCATACGCTTGGCGTATGAGCACCCCGTCCGACCGCCTGCAACTGATGCAGACCTTCATCCGCATCGTCGAGGCCGGCAGCCTGTCGGCGGCCGCGCGCCAGCTGGGCACCACCCAGCCCACGGTCAGCCGTCGGCTGCAGGCGCTGGAGCAGCAGTTCGGCAGGCCGCTGATCCAGCGCTCGACGCATGCGTTGCGGCTGACCGAGACGGGCGAGCGCGTGCTGGAGCGTGCCAAGGCCCTGGCCGCCGATTGGGAGGACTTCGAACAATCGCTGCGCGCCGAACCCGCACGGCCGACGGGCTTGCTGCGCGTGCAGGTGCCGCACGCCTTCGGGCAGGAGCACCTGGTCGCGCCCCTGGTGCGCGCACTGCAGGAGGCTCCGGGCCTGCAGGTGGACTGGCTGTTGAACGACAGCACCCCCAACTTCATCCAGCAAGGCCTGGACTGCGCGATCCGCGTGGGTGGCAGGGCCGAGGGCGCCGTGGTCGCCATCCCGCTGGCCCAGGTGCCGCGCGTGCTGGTGGCTGCGCCGGCGCTGCTGAACGGCCGTTCGCCCCATGAATTCCAGGACCCCGACGACATCGGCGCGCTGCCCTGGATCGCCATCTCCCTGTTCGAGCGGCAGGAGCTGCAGCTCCGGCACGACGACGGCGCACGACGGCGCCTGCCCATCCGCCCCGTGCTGGCCACCGACAGCCTCTATGCCGCGCGCGCCGCCGCCCGGCTGGGGCTGGGCGCCACGCTGCTGTCGGGCTGGACGGTGCAGCAGGACATCGCCGAGGGCCGCCTTGTGCGCCTGCTGCCCCACTGG
>SEEY01001170.1 GCA_004211235.1 Rubrivivax sp. | reverse complement strand
GTCTGGTTCCAGCTGCACTGGTTCGTCGGCATCACGGCCGGCACGCTGCTGGCCGTCATTGGCCTGACCGGCGCCATCATGGCGTTCGAGGACGAACTGTTGGACGTGCTCAATCCGGGCGTCATGACGGTCGACGCCGAAGTGCGTCCGCGCCTGCAGCCGGCGCAGCTGCTGCAGGCGGCGCAGCGTGCACGTCCCGGGGAGCGTGTGGTGAGCATCGTGCTGGAAGCGGATCCGGGCAGCACGGCGCTGGTGCGCTTCGCCGCACCGCCGGGCGAACGGCGCGGCCCGGACGTGCGCGTGCACCCGTACAGCGGCGCCGTCTTGCCGGCGCTGCGCTTCGAGGCCGCGTTCAACTGGGTCGAGGAGTTGCATCGCTGGCTGCTGCTGCCGCGCGCGCCGGGCCGCCTCGTGCTGGGCATCCTGGCGCTGTGCCTCGTGGGTCTCGCGCTCAGCGGCCTGTATCTGCGCTGGCCGCGCAAACCCGCCAACTGGCGCACCTGGCTGACCTTCAATACCAGCCTGCGTGGCCGCTCGTTCCTGTGGGCGCTGCATGCGATTGCCGGCACCTGGGCGCTGGTGGCTTACCTGATCGTCGGTGGCACTGGCATCTACTGGAGCTTTGACGTCGTGCGCGACACGGTGCAGGGCTGGGCCGGCAACGAGCGTCGCGCCGCAGCCGAGACGATGTCGAAGCCACGCGAACGCAAGCGCGCAGCAACGCCGGATGGCCCGGCCGCACTCGATCCGGCCTGGAACACCTTCCTCGCGCACGCCCCGAACTGGGCCAGCGCAACCATCCGCCTGCCGGAACGCGGCAGAGGCGCCTACCAGCTGACGTGGATTGCGCAGGACGGCCCGCACGAGCGCGCCCGCAACCGCATGTCGCTGCGCGCCAGCGACGGCGCACTGCTCAAGAACGAACTCTATGGCGAGCAAACCGTTGGCCAGCGCGCCCTGACCACGATCCGGCCGCTGCACACGGGCAGCTATTTCGGCCTGCCGGGGCGGGTCATCATGATGCTGGCCAGCCTGGCCTTGCCCGGCTTTGCCATCACCGGCTGGCTGCTGTACCT
>SEEY01001169.1 GCA_004211235.1 Rubrivivax sp. | reverse complement strand
CGTCATGTTCTTCGTCTTCCCGGCCGGCCTGGTGCTGTACTGGCTGACGAACAACATCCTGTCCATCGCCCAGCAGTGGATGATCAACCGCCAACTCGGCGTGAACTGAATCACGTGAATTGGCACGCCCCCGCAAGCGGGGGCTGTTTCATGCGGGCATGCCGGCGCCCAATGCGCATGCGGGGCAGAGAACACCGGCCCGGACGGGTCTCACGAGAGCATCCGAACCGCGCCTCCCCCGCGCCAACACCTCCAACAGCCACCCCCGCGGTGGCTGTTGCCTTTGTGGCCGGCCGCGACAATCACCCGCATGCTCGCCCGACACGCCGACCCCATTGCCGCCATCGCCACCGCACCGGGGCGTGGCGCGGTGGGCATCGTGCGGGTGTCTTCGCCCGAGGACCTGTCGCCGCTGATCCAGGCGGTCTGCGGCCGCCCGCTGAAGCCGCGTGAGGCGACCTACCTGCCGTTCCGCGACGCCGCTGGCGGCGCTATCGACCAGGGCCTCGCGCTTCATTTCCCTGCGCCGCATTCCTACACCGGTGAGCATGTGCTGGAGCTGCAGGCCCATGGCGGCGCGGTCGTCATGCAGCTGCTGCTGGCCCGGGTGATCGAAGCCGGTGGCGGGGTGCGGCTGGCCGAGCCGGGCGAGTTCACGCAGCGCGCCTTCCTCAACGGCAAGCTCGACCTGGCGCAGGCCGAGGCGGTGGCTGACCTGATCGACGCCAGCACCGAGGCGGCCGCGCGCAGCGCGAGCCGCGCGCTCGGCGGCGCGCTGTCGCACGAGGTCGGCGTGCTGCGCGACCAGCTCATCCAGCTGCGCATGCTGGTGGAGGCCACGCTGGACTTTCCGGAGGAGGAAATCGACTTCCTGGAAAAGGCCGACGCTTTCGGCCGCCTCGACCGCCTGACGGCGCAACTGGGCGCAGTGCAGGCACGCACGCGCCAGGGCGCCCTGCTGCGCGACGGGCTGAAGGTGGTGCTCGCCGGCCAGCCCAACGTGGGCAAGAGCTCGCTGCTGAACGCGCTGGCCGGCGCGGAACTCGCCATCGTCACGCCCATTCCCGGCACCACGC
>SEEY01000003.1 GCA_004211235.1 Rubrivivax sp. | reverse complement strand
CGCCGGCGGTCACCGCCAAGCCTGCCATGACCACACCCGCGGCGGTGGCAGGCGCCGCCGCGGGTGTGGTCATGGCAGGCTTGGCGGTGACCGCCGGCGTGGCGGCGGGGGCGGCGGCCTGAGCCAGTGCAACGCCCGAGGCGAGCGTGATGAGGGCGGTGGCGATCGTGGTCTTCAGCGTGTTCATCTTGGGTGCTCCAGGGGTTTGTGCAGGTTGTTCGGGCTTCGCGAAAGCTTGTGTCCACAACGACGCCTTCTCTCGCTGCGTTGACCTCTTTGCAAAGCCTTACAACGCGCAGAATCGGCTCCCATGAATCCTTCCATCCGTTTCGATTGGAGCGGCGGCTATGCCAGCCGCCGCAGCCCGCTGTTCGCCCGCAACATCGTCTCCACCTCGCACCCTCTGGCAGCCCAGGCCGGCCTGCGCGTGATGCAGGCGGGCGGCAATGCGGTCGACGCGGCCATTGCCACCGCCGCCAGCATGACGCTGCTGGAGCCCTGCAGCAACGGACTGGGCTCGGACGCCTTCTGCATCCTGTGGGACGGGCAGCGCCTGCATGGCCTCAATGCGTCAGGCCCGGCACCTGCGGCTTGGGATCCAAGCTTCTTCCAGGGTCAGGTCATGCCCAGGCGCGGTTGGGGCTCCGTCACCGTGCCCGGTGCGGTCGGCGGCTGGATGGCGTTGAGCGAGCGATTCGGCAAGTTGCCCTTCGCCGAGCTGATGCAGCCTGCGATCGACATCGGCGAGCGCGGCTATGCGGTGCCGCCCATCGTGCAAGGGAAATGGGCGCTGGCAGCCGCGCTGCCGGAGTTGAGGTCGCAGCCCGGCTTTGCTCAGGCTTTCTTGCCCAGGGGCAGGGCGCCGGAGGTCGGCGAGCTGTTCCGCTTCCAGGCGGCCGCGCGGAGCTTGAAGCTGATCGCTCAGACCCGAGGCGAGGCCTTTTACCGGGGTGAGATCGCGCAGGCCCTGGCCCGCTTCGCGCGGGAGACCGGCGGCGCCTTGACCGAGGCCGACCTGGCGGCCTACCAACCGGAATGGGTCACACCGCTGGCGCAGGATTTTGCCGGCCACACGCTGCATGAGATCCCGCCCAACGGCCAGGGCATTGCGGCGCAGATGGCGCTCGGCCTGCTTGCGCATTGGGATGTCACGGCGCACGCCGTCGACAGTGCCGAGGCCCAGCACCTGATGATCGAGGCGATGAAACTGGCCTTCGCCGATGTCTATCGCTACGTCGCCGAGCCCGCTGCGATGGCGCTCAGCCCGGCGCAGCTGCTGGACCCCGGCTACCTGGCCGAGCGCGCCCGCCTCATCGACCCGCAACGCGCCCAGGCCTTCGGTGCCGGCAACCCGGTCAAGGGCGGCACCATCTACCTCACGGCTGCCGACGAGTCCGGGATGATGGTCAGCTTCATCCAGAGCAACTACATGGGTTTCGGCTCCGGCCTGGTGCTGCCAGGCTACGGCATCAGCCTGCAGAACCGCGGTCACTGCTTCACGCTGGAGCCTGGCCATCCGAACCAGGTCGCGCCCGGCAAGCGGCCTTTTCACACCATCATTCCTGCCTTCCTCACCAGGGACGGCGCGCCGGTGATGAGCTTCGGCGTGATGGGCGGCAACATGCAGCCGCAGGGCCACATGCAGACGCTGGTGCGCATGCTCTGCTATGGCCAGAATCCCCAGGCCGCCTGCGACGCGCCACGCTGGCGTTTCAACGAGGGTCTGTCCATCAACGTCGAGCCGCACATGCCGGCCGCCACCATCGAGGGGCTGCGCGCACGCGGCCACGTCATCGGCGACATCCATGACAGCTACCAGGACTTCGGCGCCGGCCAGTTCATCTGGCGGCTGGACGACCCGGCCGTGGACGGCTATGTCGCGGCCAGCGACCCGCGCCGCGACGGCGCTGCGGTGGGCTGGTGAGCATGCAGGCGCTGCGGCTCAACCCTGGCGACGACCTGCGCGGTGCGCTGGAGGCGGGCAGCCACACCGGCTTCGTGGTTGCCGGCATCGGCAGCCTGGGCGACGCCCAGTTGCGCTTTGCCGGTGAAGCTTCGCCGACGCTTGTCGCCGGGCCACTCGAGATCCTCACCCTCAGCGGCAGCCTGACGCCTGACGGCGTCCATCTGCATGTCAGCGTCGCCGACGCGGCGGGCCGCGTGCTGGGCGGGCATGTCTGCGCCGGCTGCATCGTGCGCACGACGGCGGAGCTGCTCATCGCGCCCCTGCCCGCGGGCTCGCTGGCGCGCGAGTTCGACGCGGCCACGGGCTACGCCGAGCTCACCGTCAAGCCGCGCTGCTAGCATTCGCAGATGACCAAGTTGCTCGACCTCGACTGACGCGCCGGCCCGCTGCCGGTCGCTGCTTCTGTGCGGCGTTCTCGTCGAGTTTCGGATCCTTGCCGTCATGTTCTCCCGTCTGATCGCCTTCTTCACCCTCGCGCCGGGCGACCTGCTGCGCGACGCCGTCTACCGGCGCCTGTGGACCTCCATCCTCTGCTCATCACTGGGCGGCCAGATCACGCTGCTGGCCCTGCCGCTGACGGCCGCCGTGCTGCTGCACGCCACGCCCACGCAGATGGGCCTGCTGCAGGCGCTGGAGGTGCTGCCTTTCGCGCTGTTCTGCCTGCCAGCTGGCGTGCTGCTTGACCGCGTGCGCAAGCTGCCCGTCTACATCGGCGGCGAAGCGGTGATGGCACTGGCCGTCGTGTCGGTGCCCATTGCGGGCTGGCTGGGCATGCTCGGCATGGGCTGGCTCTACGTTGTCGGCTTCATCATCGGCACGGTCAACACGACGGCCGGTAGCGCCGCGCAGATCGTGCTGACGCAGGTGGTGCCGCGCGAGCGGCTGGTCGAGGCGCATGCCAAGAACGCGCTGGCTTCGTCGGGCGCCGACGTGGCGGGCCCGGGCGTAGCCGGCCTGCTCATCAAGCTGCTCGGGGCGCCGGTAGCGCTGGCGGTCAACGCGGTGATGCTGGCGCTCTCCACCGTGATCCTGCGCGGCGTGCGGGTCAACGAGCAGCTGCCCGAGCGCAAGACACGGGATTTCTGGGCCGAGCTGAAGGCCGGCCTGCAATTCGTGCGCGAGCGGCCCCTGCTGGTCAGCATGGCCATCGTGGTGGCGGGCTGGCATGTCTTTCACAACGCCGCGCTCGTCGTGCAGATCTTGCTGGCGACGCGCGAGCTGCACCTGGAGCCTCAGACGGTCGGCTGGTCCTACGTCGCCATCGGCGTCGGCACGGTGCTGGCCAGCATCTTTGGCCACCGCATCAGCCGGCGCATGGGGCCGGGGCCGTGCATGGTGCTGGGCCTGTCGCTGTGCGGGCTGGCCTGGCTGCAACTCGCCTTCGCGCCGTCGGGTGCCTGGGGCGTGGCCAGCTTCGCGCTGATGCTCTTTGCCTGGGGCGTCGGTGCGGTGCTGATGTTCATCAACTTCCTGTCGATGCGCCAGGCCGTCACGCCGGCGCCGATGCTCGGGCGCATGACCAGCACCGTGCGCTGGCTCATTCTGCTGCCCGCCGCACCCGGCGCGCTGCTGGGCGGCTGGCTGGGCGAGCACCTTGGACTGCGCGCCGCGCTGGCGTTCGCCGGCGTGGGCTGCGTGCTGACAGCCGCATGGGCCTGGAACCATCCGGTGCTGCGCGGCGTGCGCGAACTGCCCAAGCCAGTGGAGGTGATGACGGTATGAACGAGCCTCAGGACCCGATGTTGATCGACATCCCCGAGCGGCTGGATGGCGAACGCACCGTGCTGCAAGCGCCGCGAGCCGGGCTGGGCGCGGAGCTGGCGGTGGTCATCACGCAGTCGCTGTCGCATCTGCGGCCCTGGATGGTCTGGGCGCAGGAGGCGCCGACGGCGCAGAGCGCTGAGGCGGTCGTGCGCCGCATGCAGGCCGACTTCATTGCCCGCCGTGATCTGTGCTTCCACATTTACGCGCGTCGTGCGGATGGCAGCCCGGGCCGCCTGCTCGGCGGTACCGGCCTGCACCGCATCGACTGGGCGGTGCGCAAGTTCGAGATCGGTTACTGGATACGCCCCGACGCGGCGGGCCAGGGCCATGTCGGCGAGGCCGTCCGGGTGCTCACGGCGCTGGCGTTCGATCAGCTGGCGGCCCGCCGCGTGGAGATCCGCTGCGACGCACGCAACGTCAGGAGCCGTGGGGTGGCTGAGCGGTGCGGCTTCGAGCTCGAAGGCGTGCTGCGCCGGGACGGCTTGGGGGTGGACGGCTCCGAGCGGGACACGGCGGTCTATTCGCGCATTGCAGGGTGAATTCCTGCCGCCCGTTGCGGCGCCTCACTGCTCCAGGACGTCTCGGATCTTGGTCGCCAGGTCGTCGAAGGTGAACGGCTTCGTGATCAGCTGTACGCCCGGGTCCAGCCGCCCCTGGTGGACGATGGCGTTGCGCGCGTACCCGGTCGTGAACAGGACCTTCAGGGAGCCGTACAGCTTCTTCGCCTCGGCTGCCAGGTCCTCGCCGGTCATGCCGCCGGGCAGCACCACGTCGGTGAACAGCAGGTCGACGCTGGTGACGCTGAGCACACCCAGGCCGGTTGGCCCGTCCGCCGCCTCGATCACCAGGTAGCCCAGCTCGCGCAGTGCCCCGACGGTGTAGGCGCGGACGTCCGGATCGTCCTCGACGACGAGGATGGTCTCGCCATCGGCTTCCGGTGCCAGCATGTCCTGCATCTCTGCATCGGCCGCCGCGGTCGCGTGGATCCGGGGCAGGTAGATCTTCACCGTGGTGCCGCTGCCGACCTCCGAATACAGCTTCACGTGCCCCTTGGACTGCTTGACGAAGCCGTACACCTGGCTGAGCCCGAGGCCTGTGCCCTTGTCGGCCGGCTTGGTGGTGAAGAACGGCTCGAAGGCGCGAGACAGCGTCTCGGCATCCATGCCGAAGCCCGAGTCGGTCACGCAGATGGCGACGTACTGGCCGGGCCTGACCTCGACATGGCGGGCCGCGTAGGCCTCGTCGAGGTGGGCATTGGCCGTCTCGATGGTCAGCTTGCCGCCCTCAGGCATCGCGTCACGCGCGTTCACGGCCAGGTTCACCAGCGCACTTTCAAGCTCGTTCGGGTCGACCTCCACGCTCCAGATGCCCCCGGCCAGCACGGTCTCCATCTCGACCGTTTCGCCGAGCGAGCGCCGCAGCAGTTCCGAGATCCCCTGGACGACGACATTGACGTCCAGCGCCTTGGGGTCCAGCGGCTGACGGCGGGAGAAGGCCAGCAGCCGCTGTGTCAGCGTCGCCGCCCGCTTGGCGCCGGCCATCGCGGAGGCCGCCGCTCGCTTGTGACGCGCCATCCCCTCCGGCAAGGTGCGCGTGAGCAGTTCGAGGTTGCCGACGATGACCTGTAGCAGGTTGTTGAAATCGTGGGCGATGCCGCCGGTGAGTTGGCCGATAGCCTCCATCTTCTGCGCCTGTCGCAACGCTTCGCCCTGCTGCACCAACTCCGCGGTGCGGTGGCGAACCTGCTCCTCCAGATGCGCGTTGAGGTCGCGCAGGGCGGCTTCCGCGCGCCGCCGCTCCGCCACCTCGCGCTGCGTCTCCTCGTTGAGGCGCACGTTGTCGATGGCCACGGCGGCCTCGCCGGCCAGGCCGCTCATGCTCCGCTCGGAGTCTTCGGTGAACACCCCGGGCCGGGAATGGCCGAAGAACAGTCCGCCGATCACCTCGCCGGACCGCGAGATCACCGGCACGGCCAGGTAGCTCCGGACTGGCAGATGGTCCGCCGGCATGCCCTGGTGCGGCGCGTTCAGGCCATACCGCGTGTCGAGCGTGATGTCGTCGGATCGCACGATGCCGTGGCCGCCGAAGGTGGGCGCAAACATCGCCGTGTTGCGCGGCATCGGAAACCGGGCGAACGATTCCGCCGGGGCGCCAGAGAGGCTGTAGAGCATGTAGCTCTCGCCGGCCTCGTTGACCCGGTTGTAGAAAAAGGCACCGTACTCGGCGCCGGTGAGCTCGACACCGGCGTCGGTGACGGTCTGGACGAGGGTATCCAGATTCGTCTCGCGCGCCAGGCTGGCGCCGGTGCGGTTCAGCAACTCCAGCGCCCGCGTCTGCTCCGTGAGCTTGATCTCATCGCGACGCCGTTCGGTCCGGTCCCTCAGGACCTTGACGAAGCCGGCGTCGGGGTCGCCTTCGTAGAGCCAACTGGTCTCGCCGATGGCCCAGATCAGCTCGCCGTCCTTGCGACGACGCCAGCCTTCCGCGCCTGCAGATCCCGTCAGACGGGCCTCGGCAACCTCCGCCTCCCACGCTCCCTGGCCGCCTTCCTCTTGGGGAAAGACACGAGACAGCGACTGTCCGAGCATCTCGGGTTCGGTCCAGCCGAGCATCGCCCGGGCCCCTTCGCTCCATCCGGTGACCACGCCCGCCGTGTCGACGGTGATGACCGCCGTCTGAACCGCCCGGTTCAGGATGCGACGGTACCGGTCGATCACCGCGTCTTTCCACTCAACCGTCGAAGTCTCCAGCGACAGGCTGAAGGTCAAGGGGATCTGGTCTAGAGGCTTCGACATTGAACGCCGTGGGTCGTGAGCTAACCGCACGGCAGCACGGAGCGAACTGGCGGAATCAGCTTGGCAGCATCGCGGAAGTCTTGCGCTTCGGTTGTAGGACAACACCGATTGAGCCGGCGGTGCGGCGCGGTTTGGAGCCGTGCACGAAGTGCCGAACCGCTTCGGCGCAGTTCGACGGTGTGCGCTTCCAGGACCCGGCCGCGCTCGGGTAAACCAGATCGTCCACCAGGCGCTCCGATGGCCGGCATGCGTTAGCGTGCGTGCCGACACAACTGCCCACGAGAGCTAGGAGACCCATGAATACTGCCGGTGTGACACGTCGACTTTTTGTCCAGGGTGCCGGTGCGGCCGGGCTTGCAGCGGCCGGGCATGGCGAGGCGGCGCCCGCCGACGCGCCGCTCTACAAGCAGGCGTCCGCCGCCGTCGATGCGCGCGTCGACGACCTGCTCGGGCGAATGACGCTGGACGAGAAGGTGGCACAGACGATGTGCATCTGGATCAGCAAGAACCGCGTGCAGAACGAACAAGGCGACTTCGACGCCGCGAAGGCCGCGCAGGCGCTGCCGCACGGTCTGGGCATGCTGGCCCGCCCGAGTGACCGCAAGGGGGTGGGCAACCCGAACGCGGGAGCCGATGCCGCGGTTGCCAACCGCACGGCGGCCGAGACGGCCACCTATGTCAATGCCGCTCAGGCCTGGGCGGTGCAGCGGACGCGCCTGGGCATCCCCCTGTTCATGCATGAGGAGAGCCTGCATGGCTACGCCGCGCGCGATGCGACCTGCTTCCCGCAGGCCATCGGCCTGGCGTCGTCGTTCGACCCGGCGCTGATCGAGCGGATCTATTCCGTCTGTGCGCGGGAGATGCGGGCGCGCGGGGCCAACCTGGCGCTGGCGCCCGTCGTCGACGTTTGCCGTGATCCGCGCTGGGGACGTGTCGAGGAAACCCTGGGCGAGGACCCCTACCTGACCGCCGTGCTCGGCAAAGCCGCCGTGACCGGCTTTTCCGGCACCGAGCGCAAGCTGGCGCCGGGCAAGGTGCTGGCAACGCTCAAGCACATGACGGGGCATGGCCAGCCCGAACGCGGCATCAACACCGCGCCGGCGCAGATCTCCGAGCGCGTGTTGCGCGAGGTCTTCTTTCCGCCCTTTGAGAAGATCATCCGCGAGACGCCGATTGCTGCGGTCATGCCCTCGTACAACGAGATCGACGGCGTGCCGTCGCATGCCAGCCCCTGGTTGCTCAAGACCATCCTGCGCGGGGAATGGGGCTTCAAGGGCCTCACGGTCTCGGACTATTTCGCGGTCCGGGAACTGGTGGCCCGCCACCACCTCGTGGCGGACATGACGGAGGCCGGCTACCGCGCCTTCACCGGCGGGGTCGACATCGAGACGCCCGACGGCGGCGGCTTCCCGATGCTCGTCGACCTGGTGAAGGCCGGCCGCATCAAGGAGACGGACATCGATGCGGTCGTGCGTCGCGTGCTGACGCTGAAGTTTCTCGCCGGGCTGTTCGAGAACCCGTATGTCGATGCGAGCAAGGCCGATGCGCTGACCGCCACGCCGGACGCGGTGGCACTGGCCCGCGAGGCGGCCGTGCGATCGGTCGTGCTGCTGAAGAACGACGGGGTGCTGCCGCTGGACGGCAAGAAGGTGGGCAAGCTGCTGCTGCTCGGCACCCACGCCAAGGACACGCCCATTGGCGGCTATTCCGACATCCCGCGCCACGTGGTGTCCATCCACGAGGCCCTGGCCGCCGAGGCGAAGTCGCAGGGCTTCACGCTCGACTACCGCGAGGCCGTGCGCCTGACGGACAAGCGCGAGTGGGCAACGGACGAGGTGCAGTTCATCGACCCGGCGGTCAATGCCCGCCTGATCGCGGAAGCGGTCGAGGCGGCGAAGGCGGCCGACACCATCGTCATGGTGCTCGGCGACAACGAGCAGACCACGCGCGAGGCCTGGTCTGACACCCACCTCGGCGACCGGGATTCGCTGGAGCTGTTCGGCCAGCAGAACGACCTGGCCGCGGCGATCTTCGCGTTGAACAAGCCGACGGTTGTCTTTCTGCTCAACGGCAAGCCGCTGGCGATCAACCTGCTGCAGGCCAAGGCAAGCGCCATCATCGAAGGCTGGTACCTTGGCCAGGAAACTGGCCATGCCGCCGCCGACATCCTGTTCGGCCGCGCCAACCCGGGCGGCAAGCTGCCGATCAGCTTCGCCCGTAATGTGGGCCAGCTGCCCGTGTACTACAACGCCAAGCCGACGGCGAGCCGCGGCTACCTCGGTGCAGACAACACGCCGCTCTATCCCTTCGGCTTCGGCCTGAGCTACACGACGTTTGCGTTGTCGGAACCACGCCTGTCGAAGGCGACCATCAAGCCGGCCGACAGCGTGACCGTGTCGGTGGACGTCACCAATACCGGCAAGCGCGCGGGCGACGAGGTGGTGCAGCTCTACATCCGCGACGACATCTCATCGGTGACCCGCCCGGTCAAGGAGCTCAAGGGCTTCGCCCGCGTGACGCTGGCGCCCGGCGAGAAGCGGACGGTCACCTTCACGGTCACGCCGGCAGAGCTGCAGTTCTACGGCATGGACATGAAGCGTGTCGTCGAGCCCGGTAGCTTCACCCTCATGGTCGGCCCGAACAGCGTCGACCTGAAGACCACCACCCTGACGGTTGCCGCAGCCTGAACGACATGAGCCGATTTCCCCCGCTTTCCCTGCTGGCCACCCCGTTGCTCGTGACGACGGCCTGTTTTGCAGGCACTTTCCAGCAAACGCCGACCGGCCTGTGGGTGAAGCCCGATACCGGCAGCGTCAAGGAGCTGCGCCTCAACGCCATTACCGAGTCCATCATCCAGGTGACCGGTGTCGACGATCCCGCACGCCCGCAGCTCGAGTCGCTCATGGCGGTTGCGAAGCCGAGCGGGCGCTTCACCGTCAAGACGACCTCCAATGCGGTGACGCTCGATGCCGGCAACGCTTCGGCGCGGGTGTCGCTGAAAGATGGTCGGGTCACCTTCCTCGATGCCAAGGGCGCCGCCGTGCTGACGACGGCGAGGGCCGACATCCGGCCGGTCACCGTCGAAGGCCGGCCTTATGTGGCCACCTCGGCGCAGTTCAATCGAGGCACGACCGAGGCCTTCTACGGCCTGGGGCAGCACCAGAACGCGCAGATGGACCTGAATGGCGAGGACATCGAGCTGCGTCAGCACAACATGGACATCGGCATCCCGTTCGTCGTATCCGACCGGAACTACGGCGTGCTCTGGGACAACAGCTCAGTCACGCGCTTTGGCAACCCGAGGCGCTTCGGGCTCGCCAGCCGGGACCTCAAGCTCACCGCGCTGGACGGCTCCAGCGGCCTGACCGCAAGGTACTACGTCGACGATCACCTGGTGTTGACCCGCGTCGAGCCCGACATCCGCTATCAGTTCCTCAGCGATGTCAGCAAACATTGGCCGACCGATGCCGCGCTGAGCAAGGCCGCCACGCGCGGGAAGAAGGTCAGGGTCGTCTGGGAAGGCACCGCCGCTTCGGACAAGCCGGGGCTTCACAAGATGCGCCTCTTCGCATCGGATTACGTCACCTTCAAGGTCGACGGCAAGACCGTCTTCGATCACGCCATCTGGCGTGCGAACTGGAACGGCTGGTACAACAACTTCGAGCAGCCCTTCAGCAAGGGCAAGGCGGTCAGCCTGCACGTCGAGTGGCTGCCGACGACCGGCCTGATCTCGCTGCACCACTCGGACCCCGAGCCCGCCGACGACAGGTACTCGCTGCGCTTCGCGTCCGAGGCCGGCACCGCGTTGAACTACTACTTCATCGCTGCCGATTCGATGCAAGGCGTCATTCGCGGGTATCACCAGGTCACCGGCGTGCCACCGATGATGCCGAAATGGGCCTACGGCTTCTGGCAATCGCGTCAGCGCTATCGCACCCAGGCCGAACTGCTCGACGTGCTCAAGACCTACCGGGCCAACCGGTGGCCCATCGACAACATCGTGCAGGACTGGTTCTATTGGCCCGAGGACCAGTGGGGCAGCCATGCGTTCGATGCCGAACGCTTCCCCGATCCGAAGGGCATGGTCGACGAAGTGCATCGCCAGAACGCCCGCATCATGATTTCGATCTGGGGCAAGTTCTATCCCAACACGGCCAACTATCAGGAGCTGGACGCCAAGGGCTATATGTGGCGCCGCAATGTCGAACTCGGCATGAAGGACTGGGTCGGCGCCGGGCATCTGAACAGCCACTTCTCGCCCTACAACCAGGAAGCGCGGGACATTTACTACCGCCAGATGAAGAAGCCGCTGGTCGACCTCGGCTTCGACGCCTGGTGGATGGACAACACCGAACCTGACGTTCGCTCCAACGCCAGTCCCGAGGAAGTTGCCGAGCTGATCACGCCGACGCAGATGGGGCCAGGCGCGCTGGTCACCAACGCCTACGCCACGATGAGCACCGAGGCCGTCTACGACGGCCTGAAACGCGACCGCCCGAACCTGCGCCACTTCATCCTGACGCGCTCCGGTTTCGCAGGTGTGCAGCGCAATTCTGCGGCGCTCTGGTCAGGCGACGTCGTCGGCACCTGGGACAACCTCTACAAGCAGATCTCGGCCGGTGTGCAGACCGGGTTCTCGGGCGTGCCGAACTGGACACACGATATCGGCGGCTACTCGCAGGAGGCCCGCTTTCAGGACAAGACCGTCGCCGGTCTGCAGGAGAACCGGGCGGCAGGCGGCACGCGAACCGCCGACGACCTGAAGGAATGGCAGGAACTGAACCAGCGCTGGTGGCAGTTCGGCGCCTTCTCACCTCTGATGCGCAGCCACGGCGAAGGCGTGAAGCGGGAGATCCACGAGATCGCACCGGAGGGCTCTGCCATGCGGGCCAACCTGGTGTGGTTCCTGAAGCTGCGTTACCGGCTCATGCCCTACATCTACACCGCTGCTGCCGACAGCCACTACGAGGGCGCGCCCATCATGCGCGGTCTGGCCCTGGACTTCCCGGCGGACGCCACGGCCAGGCGGATTGCCGACCAGTACCTGTTCGGCAAGTCGATGCTGGTGGCGCCGGTGACGCGCTATGGCGCAACAGCCCGATCGGTCTACTTCCCCGGCAGGGACACCTGGTTCAACGCCTGGACGGGTGAGGCGGTCAAGGGCGGCGAGACACGAACCGTCGCGGCGCCGATGGACCAGATGCCGCTGTTCGTCAAAGCCGGTGCCATCGTCCCAATGGGCCCGGTCACGCAGTACGTGGACGAAAAGCCCGACGCGCCTCTGACCCTGCTCGTCTACACCGGCGCCGATGGCAGCTACAGCCTCTACGAAGACGACGGCGTGTCGAATTCGTACGCCGCCGGGCAGTACACGCGCATCCCGTTCTCCTATGACGACAAGCGCGGTGAACTCGCCATCGGGCCGCGCGTTGGGGCGTATGAGGGGATGGTGAAGGAGCGAGCTATCAATGTCCGCTTCGTCAAGCCGGGCGATCGCACGTTCGACTTCGATGCGCCGGCAGCAAGGGTGAGCTACTTGGGAGACCGGATCGTCGTCAAGGCGCCTTGATCGCCTTCTCTGGACCGGCGTGCACGTGCCTTCGTCGACCTTCGTCTCTTTGCTCACGCCGCCTGGTGGCGCTGTGCGGGGCTCCTGAATGCTCGCATGCGCCTGATCTTGGACGACACCTGTTTTCGGGTATGGGCGCGAGCCGGTCGTTCAACGAGGCGACATCGGCAAGGGTTGAATTTTCAGCCTAAAAGAGATCGACCGCATCCCGATGAGCCTTGCGGCTCGGCTCACATCTTCTCAATGCGGAGCTCCGCCATCAACCGCTTCACGAAGTCCTGGCAGCTGTACCTTTGTTGTCGTTCTTCTGGCTTCGCGGTGTTGTAGTACCAGGTCTCGCGGCCGGCGAACTCATCCACCGCCGCGACGACATCCTGGGTCATCAGGTCGTCCGGAACAGAAACGTCCTTCAAGCGATACAACTCGCTGTTCGGTTCCTTGACGCCCCAGATGATGCGATAGCCATCATTGAGGTTCATGTCGACTTGCATCCATTCTCCGGAATCCAACCGGAACACGATCCACCAATGCTTGAGATGGGGATCGACCTTCGTCTTGGTCTCTTCGTGCACTGGCACTTGCTGCTTCTTGACCAGGATTCTGGTGATCTGGCCGTCCATCGCCTTGCCGTCCTTCTTCGTGACACCCTTGCCGGGAATCGGTATGGCCGTCTTGGGAGGAGATGCAGTGGTTGCTTCTTCCTGCATGCGCTGGACCGTTTCATTGGCAAGCACCGGCAGTGCCGCAGCATCGTTGATCGGGCGGCTCTCGGTCCGCTGAATTCGATCGGTCCGAAGGTCATCCAGCTGGTGGTGCTGAGCTGCTTGGCGCGGGCTGCTGGCCAGTTGGGCTGCGAGTTTCCCCTTGCCCGGCTTTGCCGTGCGCTGCCCGGCAGGTTGCGAGGTGGCTGGCAGTCGTGCTTTCGAGGTGTGGTGCATAGTGGGCTCAAGGTTGGTGGAAGGCAAGCGGCAAAGAGTGCTTGAAACGCGGCTCACGGCCAGCTTCGCTTGCGGGATCGAGAACCAAACAGCGTTCGAAGAACTTGTGCGGCAGGCGTATCTCAGCTCAGCAGTCCCAGGGGCCCAGAGCTGTGGACCTGGTGGCCGGTTTGGAATCCGGAGACCATCGAAAGAGGCCAAATCTGCCAACTGCTCAACGAGCTGACGATCCGCCGGCGCGGCGTCTTCACTGCGCGGCAGCAGATGACACCGTGGCTGTAGCGGCCGTCACCTCAAGCTACTCTGCATTCCGAGTCATAGGCTTCATTGATCCATGCCACGCACGTGGCCTTCAGCCTGTTCAGGCCGTCGATGTTCGCCCCGTGTCCTGCCGCGCCGCCGTCTACCCATGCACCGCCACCACTCAGCGCGTCCGGATCATGAACTCCTTCATGCATGTGCATGTGCATATCGCCAACAGTGCCGTCGTTGAATGTGATGGCGCCGTACCAGACTAGCAGGTAGGTGTCATGGTGGGCGCCCTGTCCACTGGTGATCGTCGGCTGCGAGTTGTACGCATGGGAGTTGAGTGGTCCGGTCCCCAACAGGTTCAGCCAGTTGACATTCGTCAAGCTGGCCGCGTTCAGAAGCCCGGAATTGACCTGACGTTGAATGACAACAGTCACGCTGGGAGTCGCACGTTGCTTTTGGATCAGGTCTTTACTGCTTGCCTGACTTCCCATCATCTGCACCGCCCGACCTCCCATCGCGTCCGCCTCACTCTCCAAACCAACGTCGTCATTTACCCCCACACCGGCCATCTGCGTCGTGGCCTGCACCCGTCCCTGCCGCTGCTGCACCACATGCCATGCCTCATGCGGCAGGTGCTGCTCCTGCCCCGGTGCGAGGTGAATGTCATTGCCCTGCGCATAGGCCAGTGCGTTCAATTGCGCCGGCTGGCTGGAGTTGCGGTGCACGCGCACGTCGGACATGTCCATGCCGGACAGTGACTCGATGCCGGCCTTGAGGCTGTTCGGCATGCCGGTGCGGTTCTCCTGCCGCTGTGTCGGTTCGGCGTGCAACTGAGCGGCGCCGGGCTCGTCCTCTTCGTCAAGGCTGCCTAGCCGCCGCTGCACGGATTCGCTGTGCAGTTGCGCAGCGCCACTCTCCTTCGCATTCAGATCACCCTCCGCTCGCTGCACCGTGCTGCCCAGCACGAGGCGGCGTTGGGCAAGTTGGCGGGGGCTGGCGGCGAGTTGGGTGGACAGCTGACCGCCGCGCTTGTGAGGCTCGCGCTGGGCGGCCGCAGATGGAGCGGTGGTGGGCTCGCGGTCGTGGGTGGTGTCTTTCATGACGGGCTCCTGCGGTTATGCACGGTGATGGCGGCGTTGATGAAGGGATGGCCGGTGCTGGGACTCACGGATCCGCCACCGGCCGCCTGAAGGTGAGCACCAGCCCGCCAATGACCAGCAGCACGATGAGCACCAGCAGCGGCACGTTGCCCTGGCGCAGCGCGTTCAGTGACGGGTCGCAGGTGAAGACGGCGAAGGTGACGGCCAGGGTGGCGATGCCGGCGCCCCACAGCACCGTCAGGTAGAGCTTGCCCAGCCGGCGCACCCGGCAGTTCCATCCGTACGCGAGCAGCGCCGCCCCGGTGGCCAGCAGCAGGAATTCCAGCGCCACCCTGAACGGCAGCCGCATCGGGCAGACGAGCTTGCAGAAGGCGGTGTCCTGGTCGAGATAGGACCAGAACCGCTTGTCCAACCCGTCCAGCACGTCCGCACCGACGCCGCGGCTGGCCACCGGCAGTGGCCAGAAAGCGATGCCGCCGAAAGACCAGCCGATGTAGACCAGGTCGCGGTCGAGCGCGTCCGCCGCATCGGGCACCAGCCTCGCTGGCGGCCCGCCGGCATGCAGCAATACCGGCACGAGGCTGCCAAGCAGGGCCATCCGGTCCTCCCCCATCAGCTCTTCGTTGAAGTCCGTGCGCGCTCGCAGTTGCATCTTGGCGGTGTCGCTTCCCACACCCAGTGGTGCGAGGAAGCGCATGCTGATGTCGCCCTGGCCGACGTAGTCGGGCTTGGACTTGTAGGTGGCCGCTGCCGCGCTGCGGTCCTTGGAGTCGAGATCGCCATTCGAGCTGCGGCGCTTCTCGGCAGACTTCATCAAGTGCATCAGGTTGTTGAAGCGGAAGGCGGTCGCGGGGTCGCCCAGCAAGTGCTGCGGCACCACCAGGTTGAGGTGGAAGCGCCGCTGGGGCTGCGCCTCCATCAGCTTCACCAGCCGCAGCACGAAGCTCATGTAGAAGTGACCGAAGCCCTCGGACCTGGCTTCCTCGTCGCTCGGGTCAAAGAAGACGGTGAGCCCGTCGTAGACATAGGTGGCCTCGCGCCAGCGGCGCGGCAGCAGGCTGTCGAGCGCACCTTGCACGTCACCGTGGCGTTGGTCCAGCATGCCCTGCACTTCACCGGCCATCGACTCCAGCACGCCGTCGAGCGCGGAGCGCGACAGCTGGGACAGCACGCTGAAGTCGCGCCGGTACAGCACCAGGTCGAGGTTCACGGCATGCCTGTCCACCTGCCGCGCAAAGCCGCCGCCCGAGCTGTCCCAGCCGATCGGCTTCAGCAGCTGGCCGTTGTTGCGGAGGATGGCGCCCATGAACTGCAGCCGCGTGAACTTGTCGAAGCGCACCTGCAATGGCGCTTTGTCCGCGCCTGGCAGCCAATACGGCATGAAGGCGATGACATCGCTGCTGATGTCGGGCAGGGCGCAGCCGCAGCCGTCGGTCGGCGCCAGCTGCAGCTGGCGTGCCTCGTCGATGGGATGGGTCACGCCTGCCAAGTCGGTGAGCTGCTCGCGCAGGTCGGCAGGCATCAGCGTTTCCAGGAAAACGTCCAGCGGCAGGCGGCCGCTCGCCAGCGCGGCCTGCAGTTTCTTGTCGGCTGCGAGCGTGGCGGCATTGGCGACATTGGCGGCATTGACCGCAGCCGACGCCGCCATGCCAAGCCGCTGCGCGGCGGAGCTGTCCTTCGCGCTCAGATCGCTGCTGCGCGGGCAGCGATCCAGCAGGTCGCGGTGCTCCTCCAGCGCCACCGCGTTGACGTGGCGCAGAAAGTAGTCGCATTGGCGCGCGCGCAGCGAATCCTGGAAGACAGCGCGCGTCGGATGCTCCACGTCCTGCAGTGGCTGCAGCATCTCGTGCAGCTGCTCCACCGTCGGCCCCATCAGCGCTGACTTGGTGCTCCAGGCTGCCGGGGCCGCGCCGGCGCTAGCTGTCTGGCGTGCCGGCTCCGCCTGGTTCTCTCCGGCAGCGGTTTCGGCGTTCTTGACCACCTCGGCCAGCTTCGCGGCCGTCAGCACATAGGTCATGGGCAGGGGCGGGTCGGCGGGCACGGTCAGTCCCGCCTGAGACTCGGTCAGCGATGTCAGCGGCCGGCCCGCCGGTTTGCCCTTAGCAGGCTTGGCCGCCGGCGCTGGCTCCGCCGGCTCCAGGACACGCAGCACATAGGGCGCCCGGTCCATGATCAGCGGATTGGCCGCGTCGGTGACGGTCAGTTCGAAGCGGTGGCTGCCGGTGGCGGTGGGCGTGCCGGCAAGCCGGCCCTCGGCGTCGAGCGTGAGGCCGGGAGGCAGTGAACCGTCGAGCGTGAAGCGGAAGGGACCGCGCCCGCCTCGCACAAGGTTGCGTGGCTTGTAGGGCTGGCCGAGCAGGCCGTTGGGCAGGGGCACGGTCTGATAGACCAGTGCCAACGATGCGGCCGGCGCCGGTGGCGGTGGCGGTGGCTGCAACGTCTGCACCTGTGGCTCCAGCCGCGGCGGCACGGGGTGGGCCAGCGCCGCCGCACTGGCCGCTGAAGTGGGCGATGTAGTGGGCGCCGTAGCGAACGCCGGGTTGACGCCGCTCGCGCCAGTCGTCGGCCCTTGTGCCGAGGCGTGCAGCATGACGAGGGCCGCTGCCAGCAGCGCACCGGCCAGGAAGAAGCGCAAGCGGGTGCAGTAGCGGCAGGGAGGTGCGCCGGCAGGCACGGCGGCGGGAGGCGCCGGTTCGCCGTCGTCGTCGGCCCAGGCGTTGCGGCGCAGCAGGAATCGAGGTTTTTCCATGGCGGCTACACCGTGCGTCCTTCCTTGCGCAGTTCCTTGGCGATGCCCTTGCGCAGGTCCATCGCACGGATGCTGTCGCGGCCCGCCTGCATCGCGTTGATGGCGCCGAAGCGCACGACGTTGGCAATGGCCCCGCCGGCCAGTTCGTGGCGTTCGGCAATGTCGGGCAGGTCCACGTCAGCGTCCAGGCGGCCGGTGTGCCTCACCATGCCTTCCCACAGACGCAGGCGCTGGTCGGCGTCGGGCATCGGGAAGTACACGGCCGACTGGAAGCGCCGGGCGAAGGCCTCGTCGATGTTGCCCTTGAGGTTGCTGGCCAGGATGACGGTGCCGGGGAAGTCCTCCACCCGCTGGAGCAGGTAGGACACCTCCTGGTTCGCGTGGCGGTCGTTGCTGCTCGACGTCGCGGTGCGCTTGCCGAACAGCGCGTCGGCCTCGTCGAAGAACAGGATCCAGCGCCGGTGCTGGGCCTGGTCGAACACCTCGGCGAGGTTCTTCTCGGTCTCGCCGATGTACTTGGACACGACCATCGACAGATCGATGCGGTAGACATCGGCGCCCACCTGTTGGCCGATCAGCGTCGCCGTGAGCGTCTTGCCTGTGCCGGGTGGCCCGAAGAACAGGCAGCGGTAGCCCGGCTTCAGGGCCTTGCCCAGCCGCCAGTCGCGCATCAGCGTCTCGCCGTGGCGCGCCCAGGTGGCAATGGCCTGCACCTCGTCCATCACGTCGGCTTCGAGCACGAGGTCGCCCCAGCACAGGCTCGTCTCGATGCGCTTGGCGGGGAAATGGACGCTGTAGTCCGGCTTGCGCGCCTCGCCGGACCAGAGCAGGTCCAGCGTGTCCCGCCCGGCCAGCAGCGCCGCACTCGCCCAGGGCTCGCCCGGCGCCTCGTGCTGCAGGCGCACCAGGCCGTGCTGCCGCAGCGGCGCGCCCTCGTCCAGCAGACGGTGCAAATCGAAGCGGTGGGGCAGGCTTTCGCCCGCCAGCAGGAAGGCGGCCGTCTCGACCGTGGGCAGGAAGCCGCCATGGTGCTTGCCCTTCCAGCCTCCGAACTCGCAGAAACCGCGGTTGAGGTTCTCGTTGTTGACGAACAGCAGGTCCAGCAGTTGCGGCTGCAGGTGCGGTGCGAGGGCCAGAGCCAGCACCAGCCGCTCGCCGGCGCCCAGGCCGCAGCGGTGTACCAGCCGCGCCAGGTCGTCCGCCTCCGGGCTGTCCGGCGTCAGGGGCGGGGGCGGCGGCAGTACGGGCGGCTCGCCGAGCGCTACCGGGTTCGCGAAGTGCGCCGCCAGCCGGGCCTGCAACACCCGGTGCAGCCACTGCAGCTCGGCCTCCAGTGCTTCCGCGTTGGCCTGCACGCGCTTGGAGCGGTCATCGCCAGTCGACATGGATCACCCTTTCCATCCACGGATGCCGCAGCGTCGAGTAGCCCCAGGGCAGCTGGTCGATGAGCATGTCGAAAGGCCCGGGCTCCACCGTCAGCCGCCAGGCTTCGTCGCGCAGGTCCAGCTGTGCGCTGCGCCGCAGGAAGGTGTCGCGCAGGCCGGCGAGGGAGGTCGAGCCCAGAATGCGCCAGTGCTGGATGACGGCGCCCAGCAGGCCGTCCAGCGCTTCGCGCTCGCCGGGCTGCAGGTCGATCTCGCGCGGCACCGGTGTGTCCAGACTCAGGCCGCAGAGCAGCTTGTTGAGCACCAGCGCCGGCTCTGGCGCGGCGGCCTCACCGCTGGCCAGTGCCTGCAGCAGCAGGGTGGCGCGCGCCGCCGACTCCGGCCCGACAAAGGCCGCCGGGCCGGGGCCCCGGGCCAGCAGGCCCAGGTGCTCGAACAGCCGCGGCAGGTAGGGCGAGAGCAGCACCAGCCCGGCATTGCCCACTGCGAGGCTTTCCGTTTCGTCTCCGGCCGGCGCGTTGGCTGCGGGCGGGTCGGCGCGCTCGGCACCGGCCGGCGTCGGCGCGATGGGTCCGGCGGGCTCGGCGGCAGGCAGGCGAGCACGCCACGGCAGCCGCAGGCCTGACACGGCGGCCGCCAGCACGGCCGAGGCGCGGCGCACGATGCGGTCAAACCAGCCCGAGGGCAGGTCCGTCGTGACCGCCTGGCGCTGCAGGTCGTCGCGCACGTGGGCTACGTAGCGCGCCACGTCGAAGCTCTGCGCGCGGTGCTGCAGCGTGTGGCCCAGCGTGGCCTGCCAGAGTTGGCGCTGCCGCGCGGCGACGATCGCGTCGGTGCGTGGGCCGTCTCCGGCGGCGACGGTGACGATCCAGGTGGTCACGGCCTGCGCGGCCGGCTCAGCCATCCACAGGCCGAGAAGGCGCGGCAGCAGGGCCAGGGGCAGCAGTTGCGACAGCCGCCCGCGTACGGCGGGCGCCTCCGCGGCACGCTCCAGGGTGGAGCGCAGCCAGTCACGGTCCTCGCGCAGCAAGGGCACCCAGGCGTGGGCGACGGCGTGCAGGGGGTCGGCGCCGCTCGACCCGTCGGGGGTGCCGTCGAGTGCGGCCAGCAGTTGCGCCCGCAGCAGCATCAGCACGGCCGGTCGCGGCGTGGCGGCGTGGTCCAGTGCCTGACCCAGCACCGAGGTCCACCAGGCGCTGCGGGCGCGGGGCGACAGGCCGGCCCGAGCGGCCGGGGCCAGGGCCTCCAGCAGCCGTGTTGCGGCGGCCTGCTCGCCCGGCATGAAAGCCTGCACCAGCGTACCCAGCAGGACATCGTCGAACTGCTCGGCAAGGCGCTGTAGCACCGCGGCGCGGTCCGGCAGCGCGCGCAGCGCGGCCACGAGACCGGCGGCGTCCTCGGCCAGCACCGCGGCGGCCAACGTTTGTGGGTCGTCACCGCGGGCGGCCCACGGCAGGCGGCCGTGACGCAGGAAGTACAGCAGCGAGTCGCGCCGGGCGTGCGGCCGGCTGCGCACCTGCAGCCCGGTGGCGCGGCCGGCGGCGCTGGCGCCGTCGCCGGTGCTGCGCAGATCGGCCAGCAGGCGCCGCAGCTGCTCGCGCAGGCGGCGCGGGGCCTCCTGCTCCCAGTCGTCCAGCGGCAGCTCGCCCAGGTCCAGCGCGAGCTCGTCCAGCTGCCAGTGCTCATCGGGCGGGCAGCAGGCGTCGAAGACCTCGTCGATGACGCGCAGCAGCGAGCCCTGCACGCAGGCGGCCAGGCGCTGCTCGGCCTCCTGCGGCGCGATGCCGGCGCCGAAGCCCGTGTCCACCGTCAGCCGCTCGACGAGGTGCGGGGTGGGGCGGTCCCAGTCATGCATGGCCCTGCACGACCGGCTCGCCGCCGTCGTCCTCCTGCGTCCACGCCCGGGCGAGCGTCTCGTCGGCCGCCAGCAGCAGCTCGATGAGCTGGCAGGCACGCTCGTCGGTGGCCCGTTGGGCGTCGTTGTCGTCGGGCCGCTGGCACCAGTCCCGGCGGGCCTCCAGCCACGCGGCCAGGACGGTCTCGAACTGCCCCATGGGCGCGGCGCCGAGCCACAGGGTGTGCAGCGCCAGGTGGGCCGGGCAGCTGATGCGCAGCGTCTCGCGGGCGAAGCGGCGGAAGGCTGGCTGCGCGGTGCGCTGGGTCCAGGCGGGCAGCAGCGCCGTGACCTGCAGTCGGTAGAAGCCCGGCGCCAGGCGCAGCTTCGCGTGGCGGCTGGCCTCGCGGTGCAGCGGGCGCAGCAGCACATGCTCCACGACATGCAGGCCTTCGCAGGCCTGGTCCACGCCGCGCAGGTACAGGCGCAGGCTGGCTGCGCCGCGCCGGGCGGCCTGGGCGTCGGCGAATGCGCCGAGCCGCCACCAGCGGCCGTCCTCGTCGGGGCCGAGCCCGAGCTGGCAGCCACCGCCTGGCCGCTGCAGCAGTCGGTAGCGCGCCTCGAGCTGGCCGGCCCGCCACAGGCCGCCCGGCAGGGGCTGTCGCAGCCATGCGAGGCGGTCGAGGTCGTCGCGCAGCTGCAGCATGTCGGTGGGCCGGATGGCGCCGCCGACGGCGCTGGCCCGCAGCAGCGCGGGGTCCTCGGGGTCGAACTGCAAGGCGTCGTGGTCGGCACCCGGCGCGCCTGCCAGTTGCAGGCGCTCGTCCCGCAGCACCTGGGTCAGCGGCCTGTCATGCCAGAGCTTGAAGCCCAGCAGCAGGCTTGCGCGGCGCTGCATGCCGCTGCAGTTGCCTGGGTCGTTCCAGCTTGGCTGGCTGGGGTCGAAGCCGCCCGCCCGGTCGCGGGTCAAGGGGATGATGTCGCGCAG
>SEEY01000327.1 GCA_004211235.1 Rubrivivax sp. | reverse complement strand
GACCTGAACAGCGCCATCAAGACGCTGGAAGACGCCATCCACAAGATCGACCTCGAGACGCGCGACCTGCTCGGTTCCACCTTCAACCAGGTCAACGAGCATTTCGGCCGCATGTTCCCCGAGCTGTTCGGCGGCGGAGAGGCGCGGCTGGTGATGACGGGCGACGAGATCCTGGACGCCGGCGTGCAGGTGCTGGCCCAGCCGCCGGGCAAGAAGAACAGCACCATCCATCTGCTGTCGGGCGGCGAGAAGGCGCTGACGGCGATTGCGCTGGTGTTTGCGATCTTCCAGCTCAATCCGGCGCCGTTCTGCCTGCTGGACGAAGTGGACGCGCCGCTGGATGACGCCAACACCGAGCGTTATGCGCGGCTCGTCACCAAGATGAGCGCCGGCACGCAGTTCCTCTTCATCTCGCACAACAAGATCGCGATGGAGATGGCGGAACAACTGATCGGCGTGACGATGCAGGAGCAGGGCGTGTCCCGCATCGTCGCCGTGGACATGGACAAGGCGCTGGCGATGGCTGAAACGTGAGCCCCTCGCCCAGCCTCGCGTCGCTGAAAGCGAGCGAGTCCGGTCGGTCCCCCGAGGGGACGGCGATGCTCACGCGGCTGCCCCGCTCGCACATCGCCGAACGGGCCGGCTTGGGAGCGGCCCGGCGCCCGGCCCGAACACAATGCTGACAAGAATATGAGCCTGACCCTGACCCATCTCCTTGCCATCCTCGGCGGCCTTGTGCTGGCCGTGGTGATCGCCCACGGCGCCTGGACGGCGCGCAAGGCGGGCCCGAAGCGCGCCGTGCCGCCGCTGGAAGAACCCCACTTCGACGGGCCCGCGCCGGCGCTCGGCGATGAGGCGGCCACGGCGGCCGATCCGCTGGAGGCGACCATTCCCGCCGTTGCCCGCCCGGTGCGCCGGCCATCGGCGCGCATTGACGCGCTGATCGACGCCATCGCCACCATCACGGTCGAAGCGCCCATCTCCGGCGAGATGGCGCTGCAGCACCAGCCCGGCAGCCGCCGTGCGGGCACCAAGCCGCTGCAGATCGAAGGCCTGAACGCGGAGACCGGCGAGTGGGAGCTGCCGGCGCCGGGCCAGCGCTACAGCGAGTTCCAGGCCGGGCTGAAGATGGCCAACCGCAGCGGCGCGATGAACGAGATCGAGTATTCGGAGTTCGTGCAGAAGATCCAGGCCTTCGCCGACGGCCTTGGCGGCTTCGTGCAATTCCCGGACATGCTGGACGTGGTCGCCCGCGCCCGGGAGCTGGACCAGTTCGCCGCCAGCCACGACGCGCAGCTCGCGCTGCTGCTGCGCGCCCGGGCCGCCGCCTGGACGCCGGGCTTCGTGCTGCAGGCTGCCGGCCGCCATGGCTTCGTCGCTGGCGCGCTGCCGGGCCGCCTCGTGCTGCCGTCGGCGGAGGAGGGTGCGCCGCCCGTGCTGACGCTGCAGTTCGATGCCCAGGCCGCGCTCGCCGAAGACCCCGAGGCGCAATCGCTGCGCGAGCTGACCCTGTCGCTCGACGTGCCGCAGACGCCAGCAGAGCAGGAGCCCTTCGCCCTCTGGCAGGAGGCCGCCCGCGGGCTGGCGCGAGACCTGGAGGCCGAGGTCTGCGACGACCGCGGCCAGGTGCTGGGCCTGCACGCCTTCGCGGCCATCGACGTGGAACTGAAGAAGCTCTACGAAGCGCTGGCGGAGCGCGACCTGGCGGCCGGGTCGTCGGCAGCCCGGCGGCTGTTTTCCTGATGGCCATGTCGCTGCTGCTGATCAGCCTGCTGATCCTCGGCAGCGCCTTCTTCTCGATGGCCGAGCTGTCGCTGGCTGCGTCGCGCCGGCTGAACCTGCAGCAGCGTGCCGACTCGGGCGACGCTCGCGCCGCCAGGGTGCTGGCCGTGCAGGAGCATCCGGGCGACTACTTCACCGTCGTGCAGATCGGCGTCAACACCGTCGCCATCCTGGCCGGCATCGTCGGCGAGGGGGCGTTCACGCCTCATTTCGAGGGCCTGCTGCGCCTCGTCGTGGCGCCCGACACGGCGGCGACGCTCGGCTTTGCGGCGTCCTTCATCAGCATCACGTCGGTGTTCATCGTCCTGGCCGACCTCGTGCCCAAGCGGCTGTCGATGAATGAGCCCGAGCGCGTGGCGATGGCCCTCGTCGGCCCCATGCTGACGCTGTGCGGTGTGCTCAAGCCGCTGGCGTGGTTCTTCAGCAGCATCACCGAAGGGCTGATCCGGCTGCTCGGGTTGCCGGCCAGGCGCGACGACACCATCAGCTACCGCGACATCCTGGCGCTGACCGAGGCGGGCTACCAGGCCGGCGTCGTCGCCGACGAAGAACAGCAGGTCATCGCCAACGTGTTCGAGCTGGACACGCGGACCGTCGAGACGGTGATGACGGAGCGGGAGCGCATCGTCTTCTTTTCACGTGACGACGACGATGCGCTCGTGCGCACCCGCATTGCCGACACGCCGCACTCGACCTACCTCGTCTGCGACGGCGATGTCGACCAGGTGGTGGGTTATGTCGATGCGACCGATCTCTTCCAGCGCGTGCTGCGCGGCGAGCGCCTGTCGCTGCGGCACGAGGGCGGCATGCTCGTCAAGAAGGTGCTCATCGTGCCGGACCGGCTGACGCTGTCCGAGATGCTGACGCACTTCCGCGAGGCGCACGAGGACTTCGCCGTCGTCGTCAACGAGTACAGCCGCGTGGTGGGCGTCATCACGCTGAACGACGTGATGAACACGGTGATGGGGAGCCTCGTCTCGCCGCATTTCGAGGAACAGATCGTGCGGCGCGAGGACGGCTCCTTCCTTGCCGACGGCATCACGCCCATCCCGGACGTGGAGCGCTCGCTCGGCATCGAGACCTGGCCGCACGCCGGCACTTACGACACGCTGGCCGGCTTTCTGATGGTCATGCTGCGTCGCATCCCGCGGCGCACCGATGTCGTCGAATGGGAAGGCTGGCGCTTCGAGGTGGTGGACGTGGACAGCTACCGGGTCGACCAGGTCATGATCACCGCGGCGGCGCGAGGCAAGTAGACGCGCACCGCCGCCCGCGCGACGGCGGGCGGCTTCAAGCATCGTCAGCGGCGTCAGGCGGCGCGGGGGAAGTGGAAGATCTTCACCGTCGCCGGCGCGATGTCGAAGCGCCGGGCCATGGCGTCGAAGTCGCCGGGCTCGATGACGACGCCCGGCCTGGCACCGACGGCATTGGTCGCGTCCAGACCCGTACCCACCAGCGTCCAGGTCTTGCCCTTGGCGGCGGTGGCGAAGCCGGCCAGCGCCAGGTCCAGGCGTTGCGGCGCCTCGGTCGGGTTCACCACCGCCACGGTCAGCACCTGGCCATCGGCGGTCAGCGCGGCCATCACGTCCAGCGGGTAGGTCGCGCTGCCGGTGTTGACCTTGGGCTGGTCGCCGCCCACCGGAAACTTCGGTGCGGGCTGGGGCGAGTTGCCGCCCACGGCGAGGGGGATGCTGCCGAAGTGGCGGTTGTAGAGCTGGAACACGCGGCCCTTGGCACTGATGGCTGAGCTCGTCGGGCTGACGTTCATCCACGCGGTCGCCATGGTGTAGCCGGCCATGTCGATGAAGTCGGTGTGCTTGAAGAACTCGTGGAAGGCGATGGCGATCGGCAGCGTGCCCTTCATGCTGTCGCGGAAGCTGTAGGCCCATTCGTCGAAGAAGACCTTGACCTTGCCTTCGTCGAGCTCCGGGAAGAGCTTCCCGTACTCGTTCCACGCATCCACCATGGTGGCAATGCGGTTTGCGGGCTGGCGCGCCCACTCGGTCAGCGTTTGCTTGACGTCGAAGAGCTTGCCGGTCTTCAGGTTGAAGCGCTTGTTCTCGGGCGGGTAGGCATGCGTGGCCAGCGCGTCGAACTTGCCCTTGGAGAACTTCAGCATCCCGTAGGCCCAGTCGCGTTCCGAGCCCGGCTTCACCTCGGGCTGGCCGGCCACGAAGATGCCCTGGCCGGTCGTCATCTCGTCCACGAAGCCGCCGGGTGCCACGATGTAGATGGACGGGTCCACCTTGCGCATGGCGTCGGCGAACGCGTTGTGCTTGATGACGTACTGCTCGCGTGCCATGTGGCCGAACTGCCAGTGGCCGTACATCTCATTGCCGATGTTCCAGTACTTGACCTTGTACGGCTGGACCCGGCCATTGGCCGCGCGTTTTGCGCCCCAGAAGGTGTTGGCCGCGCCGTTCACGTACTCGACGATCTCGGCGCCGGAGCGCGGCTCGCCAAAGCCGGTGTTGACGCACCAGTAGGGCTCGCACTGGATCAGCTCGCACAGCTGCAGCAGTTCGTCCAGGCCGGCGTCGTTGGGCTGCAGCGCCTTCCAGACCGGGTCGAAGATGGGTGGGCGCTTGTCGGGGTCGCCGATGGTGTTCTTCCAGTCGTAGGGCCCCGAGATGAAGTTGCCGCCCGGCATGCGCAGGATCTTGCAGTCCATCTCCTTCATCAGCGCCACGGTGTCGGCGCGGAAGCCCTTGATGTGGTCGGCCGGCATCAGCGACACGGCGCCGACCAGCAGCCGGCCGGTGCCGGTCGCGGTGATGCTGAAGCGGGCCTCGGTGGCGTCGCCGGGCGCCGTGAACTGGAAGGGCAGGGTGGCCCAGGCCGCGGTGGCCTTGACCGTCACGGTCTGCTCGCGGCCGCCAAGGGCGGCCAGCGTCAGCACGACATCGGTCGGCTGCGTCGCCTTCAGCACGATGCGTCCGGTGTAGGCCTTGCCGGCGACGAGGGAGATGTTCGCCTGCGTGAGGCCGCGCGGCGTCGACGCGGCCAGCTCGATGGCCGGGCTGTGCGCGCCGACATAGGCGTCGCTCGTGTCCAGCGAGATGCCGGCCATCGGCCCGACCGCCGTCCACTTGTGGATGTAGGCCATCGAGGCGCGGAAGTCCTTCGGGTCCGGCCTGGGCTCTTCCGCCGCCAGCACGCCGTAGAAGAACTTCCGGTCGTGCAGCATCTCAGCCCACATCGTGTGGTTGATGATGTTGGCGCCGTGCTCGAGGAAGCCGCCGAAGAGGAAGGGGTTGATGGGCTTGAACCGCTGATTCGCGGGAGTGGTCGATCCATACCGTGCGTCCCCATGGATCGGCCCTGACCCGGGACAGTCGCGAAGGTGGCCCGGCGGCGGCGCCCGGAAACCCGGCGCCGCTGGAGCGATGGTAGCGCTCTCAAAAGGCGCCAAGCGCGCGCGGCCGGGCCGGCATGCAAGTCAGGCGCGACGTCATGTGGCCCACTAACTGGCCGCGACAATGTCCGCATGACTGCCACGCCCGCCCAGCGCGCCGCCGAGCTGCGCACCCAGCTGAACCACCACGCCCACCTCTATTACGTGCTCGACGCGCCCGAGCTGCCGGACGCCGAATACGACAAGCTGTTCACGGAGCTGCAGGCCATCGAGGCCGAGCATCCCGAGCTGCTGACGCCGGATTCACCCACGCAGCGCGTCATCGGCGCGGTGCTTGCCGGCCTCACACCCGTGCGCCACGTCGTGCCCATGCTGTCGATCACGACGGAGACCGACACCACCGAAGGCGGTGCGATTGCGTTCGACGCGCGGGTGCGCCGCGAGCTGGGCTTGAAGGAGGGCGATGCGCCCGTCGAATACAACGCCGAACTCAAATTCGATGGCCTGGCCATCAACCTGCGCTACGAGGACGGTGTGCTCGTTCAGGCCGCCACGCGCGGCGACGGCGAGACCGGCGAGGACGTGACGCACAACGTGCGCACCATCGGCCAGATTCCGCTGCGCCTGCACGGCAAGGATGCGCCGCCGGTGCTGGAAGTGCGAGGCGAGGTCTACATGCGCCGCGACGCCTTCGAGGCGCTGAACGAGCGCCAGCGCGCCAAGGGCGACAAGACCTTCGTCAACCCGCGCAACACGGCGGCCGGCGCCATCCGCCAGCTCGACTCACGCCAGGCGCGCGACAAGCCACTGAGCTTTTATGCCTATGGCATCGGCGAGACGCAGGGCTGGACGCTGCCGGACACGCAGTCCGGCCTGCTGGACGCGCTCGCCACGCTCGGCATCCCAGTGAGCGACCTGCGCAGCGTCGCCAGCGGCCCGGCCGGCCTGGTGGCCTTCCACCAACGCGTGGCCGAGGCTCGCGACGGCCTGCCCTTCGACATCGACGGTGTCGTCTACAAGGTCGACTCCCGCGAACTGCAGCAGCGCCTGGGCTTCAAGACCCGCGAACCGCGCTGGGCGGTCGCGCACAAATACCCGGCGCAGGAGCAGGTGACGACGCTGCTGGCCATCGACGTGCAGGTCGGCCGCACTGGCAAGCTCACGCCGGTGGCACGGCTGGAGCCGGTGTTCGTCGGCGGCACGACGGTCAGCAACGCGACGCTGCACAACGTCTTCGAGATGCGCCGCAAGGGCGTACGTGTGGGCGACAAGGTCGTCATCCGCCGCGCCGGCGATGTCATCCCCGAAGTCGTTGGTCGAGTGCCCGGCCAACGGTCGAGTTATGTTCCGAACTTCCACATGCCGCGCGCCTGCCCCATCTGCAAGAGCGAGGCGGCGCGCGAGAAGGGCAGCATCGAATACCGGTGCACCGGCGGCGTGTTCTGCCCCGCACAACGCAAGCAGGCCATGCTGCACTTCGCCGGCCGTCGGGCGATGGACATCGAGGGCCTGGGCGACAAGCTGGTCGAGCAACTCATCGACGCCGGCATCGTGCTGAGCCTGCCGGGCCTCTACAAGCTGGGTGTGGCCAAGCTCGCGGCGCTGGACCGCATGGCCGAGAAAAGCGCGCAGAACATCGTCGACGCGCTGGAGAAGAGCAAGACGCCGACGCTGGCGCGCTTCCTCTTTTCGCTCGGCATCCGCCAGGTCGGCGAGACGACGGCCAAGGACCTGGCGCGCCACTTCGGCACGCTGGACAAGCTGATGAATGCCAGCGTCGAGCAGCTGCTCGAAGTGCCCGACGTCGGCCCCATCGTCGCGACGAGCATCCACACCTTCTTCTCGCAGCCACACAACGTCGAGGTCATCGAGCAGTTGCTGGCGGCCGGCGTGCAGCCGAAGGAGAGCGCCGGCGAGGGCGACGACCGGCCGCGGCCGTTGCTCGGCAAGACGTTGGTGCTGACCGGCACGCTGCCCACGCTGAGCCGCGACGAAGCCCAGGCGCTGATCGAAGACGCCGGTGGCAAGGTCAGCGGCTCGGTGTCCAAGAAGACCAGCTACGTCATCGCCGGCGAAGAGGCGGGCAGCAAGCTGGAGAAGGCACGGACGCTTGGCGTGCCGGTGCTGGATGAGGCCGGATTGAGGGCGCTGCTGGCCTGAAGCCGAGCTGGCATGACGCGCATCATGTATGATGAGCGTCATGCCAAAGTCAAAACCCGACATGAACGCGAGAGCCGCTGCCAAGGAGGCCTCGCATGAACGCATCGTCGCCGCCGCCGCACGCGCGATACGGCGCAGCGGCTATGACGGCACCGGAGTCGCCGACATCATGAAGGAGGCCGGACTGACGCATGGCGCCTTCTATGCGCACTTCGAGTCGCGCGAGGCCATGCTGGCCGAGGCGGCGGGCCGGGCCTGTGCCGAGTCGGCCGCACTCGCGGCGAGCATGGCCGAGGGTTCGCCGTCCGGTGACGCCCTGACCTCGATGCTCCAGGCGTATCTCTCCAGGGAACACCTCGAGCACGCCGAACTGGGCTGCCCGCTCGCGGCGCTGGGTTCCGAGACGCCACGCCAGGCGCCCGAAGTGCGGCGCGTGACGACGCGGCACGTCAAGGAGACCATCGACCTCATCGCCCGCCAGTCGCCCGACTGGGGGCAGCCAGGCGCGCACGAGCGAGCGCTCGTGACCTTGTCGACGATGGTGGGCGCCCTGGTGCTGGCGCGCGCCGTGGATGAGCCGGCGCTGGCGGATCGTTTGCGCGAGGCAGCACTGAAGCATCTGAGCAAGACGGGCCGCTGAGGCTGTCATCACGCCGGCCTTTTTTTGCCATTACATATGACGACCATCATGCATATCGCCCGCAAGGCGCCGACCTCTTTAACCTCGCGCATCACCGGACAAACGCCATGACCACGAACCGCAAGATCGCCCTCGTCACCGGTGCCTCCTCCGGCATCGGCCTCGCCACCGCCGAACGCCTCGCCCGGGCGGGCCACACGGTCTACGGCACGAGCCGGCGCGGCCGCGGGCCGGCTGCGCAGCCGTTCGAAATGCTTGCGCTCGACGTGACCGACGACGCCTCGGTGCAGACGGCCGTGCAGACCGTCATCGAGCGGGAAGGGCGCGTCGACCTGCTGGTCAACAACGCCGGCTTCGGTGTCGCGCCCGCAGGCGCCGAGGAGAGTTCGCTCGAACAGGCGCAGGCCATCTTCGACACCAACTTCTTCGGCGTCGTGCGCATGACGCGCGCGGTGCTGCCGTACATGCGGCGGCAGGCCAGCGGGCGCATCATCAACATCGGATCGGTGCTGGGCTTCCTGCCCATGCCCTACGGCGCGCTCTACGCCGCCACCAAGCACGCGATCGAGGGCTATTCGGAGTCTCTGGACCATGAGCTGCGCACGCTCGGCATCCGGGTCACGGTCATCGAGCCGGCCTACACGTAGACGCCCTTCGATGCCAACTTCATGGAAGCCGACCGCCAGCTCGACGAATACCGCCTGGTGCGGGCGCAAGTGACGCAGCGGGTCAATGAGGTGATGACGACGGCCGAATCGCCGAGCGTGGTCGCCGAGGTCGTCCTGAAAGCAGCGCAGGCAGCCCGCCCCAAGCTCCGATACACGGCCGGCGGCCTGGCTGCGCGACTGCGCCTGCTGCGCACCTTCGCGCCCGCCGCGCTGATGGATGCCGGCATCCGCAAGGACCTGCGGCTGCAGCCGTGATGCACCCACCCAACCGGAGATGACCATGAAAGCCTTTCTCCTCGATGGCTACGGCAAGCAGCGCGCCTTGCGCCTGGCCGACGTGCCCGAACCCGAACTCCGTGACAACGAGGTCCTCGTGCAGGTGCATGCCGCCGGCGTCAACCTGCTCGACGCCAAGATCAGGAGCGGCGAGTTCAAGCTCATCCTCCCGTACCGCCTGCCGCTGGTGCTCGGCCACGACGTGGCGGGTGTCGTCGCCAAGGTCGGCGCGAAGGTGCGGCGCTTCAAGCCGGGGGACGAGGTCTATGCCCGGCCGG
>SEEY01001168.1 GCA_004211235.1 Rubrivivax sp. | reverse complement strand
TCCCCTCTCCCCGCCTGCGGGGAGAGGGGACGAGCCTGCCTTCCCCATGGGGAAACAAAGCAGGGAACCGCGTCTCTTCTCCCCGCACGCGGGGAGAAGATGCCGGCAGGCAGATGAGGGGCTACGCCGCCAAACAAACGGCCGTGCCCTCGGTCAGCGCCGCCGTGCCCTGGTCCAGCTTTTCGACGACCCTTTGCGCCTGCGGGTTGCCCCTCACCCTAACCCTCTCCCCGCCTGCGGGGAGAGGGGACGTGGCAGGCTCGTCGTTTGCGCGTGTGGCAGAGCTTAAACCCAGGTCCCTTCCCCCCATCTCGATGGGGAGAAGGTGGCGGCAGCCGGATGAGGGGCCGGCCACAGGCGCAACGGCCCGGATCGAGCCAACAGCATCATCACACCTTGTTCCGCGTCGGGCCACCTCATGACCGGCCTGCTTCTGCGGCGCTTCGCCAGCCTCTTCCTGACGCTCTTGGCCGTCTCCGCGCTGATCTTTCTCGTCATGGACGTGCTGCCGGGCGATCCCGCGGCGATCATGCTGGGGACGTCGGCGACGCCGGAGACGTTGGAGGCGCTGCGGCGGGAGCTGGGGCTCGATCAGCCGCTGGTGCTGCGATATCTGTCGTGGCTCGCCGGTGTCGCGACCGGCGATCTCGGTACGTCCTACACCTATGGCGTGCCCGTGGCCGGGCTGATCGCCGAGCGACTGGCGGTGACACTGCCGCTCGCCTTCATCGCCATCCTTCTTTCGGTCGCCATCGCCATTCCGCTCGGCGTCGCCTCGGCCGCCCGGCGCAACGGCGCGGTGGATTATGCGGCGGGGCTGCTGTCGCAGATGTTCATCGCCGTTCCCGGCTTCTGGGTGGGGCTGCTGCTGGTGATGGTATTTTCCGTGTCGCTCGGCTGGGTGCCCTCGGGCGGCTTTCCCGGCTGGCAGGCGGGGCTGATGCCGGCGCTGGGCGCGCTGGTGCTGCCGGCCATCGCGCTCGCTCTGCCGCAGGCCGGCGTTCTCACGCGGGTCACGCGCTCGGCGGTCATCGAGGTGATGAACGAGGATTTCGTGCGCACTGCGCGTGCCAAGGGC
>SEEY01000326.1 GCA_004211235.1 Rubrivivax sp. | reverse complement strand
GCCGGCATCCGCCAGGTGCGCCCGGGTGCGACGTTAGGCGATGTGGGCCATGCCATCCAGGCGGTCGCGCACGCGGCCGGCTTCAGCGTCGTGCGCGAGTACGGCGGCCATGGCATTGGCGACGTCTATCACGACGACCCGCACGTCAACCACTTCGGCTGGCCGGGCGAAGGCCTGCGGTTGCAGGAGGGCATGATCTTCACGATCGAGCCCATGATCAACGCCGGCGCCGCAGGCATCCGCGAGCTCAACGACGGCTGGACGGTGGTCACGAAAGACCGCTCGCTGTCGGCGCAGTGGGAGCACATGGTGACCGTGACGGCCGATGGCTTCGAGATCCTGACGCCGTGGCCGGACGGCCTGGGCGATTACCCCGCCATCGACTGAAGGCCGCGCCTCAGTTGCGCGCGTGGGTCACGCGGTAGCCGGCCACGCCAGGCAGCTCGTGCAGCCGGCCGGTGAAGCGGCACAGCGTCTGGCTCTTAAAGTTCTGCTTGGCCGTGCAGACGAAGCGCCACTCCTCATGGTCGGCCTGCTTCTCAATGCTCAGTGAGCCGGGCGCGAAGCGGAAGCCCAGGCCATCGGCGAATTCGGCCAGTTCGGCCTGGGTGAAACGCCGGCCCGGCTCGCCGCGCAGCGTCACGGCGATGGCCGGGTGCGAGGGCAGGCGGCTTTCCAGTCGGGCGCCCCACATCATCAGCGCGGCGCACAGCAGCGTCAGCGCGATGGCCGCGAAGTAGAAGCCCATGCCGAGCACGATGCCGATGGCGGACGCCGCCCACATCGAGGCGGCGGTCGTCAGGCCCGAGATGTTCATGCCCTCGCGCATGATGACGCCGGCGCACAGGAAGCCGATGCCCGTCACGACGCCCTGGATGACGCGGGTCGGGTCGGTGAACGGCGGCAGCGCCCCGCCGGCCACGTGGCCACCGAACCATTGCTCCGGGTAGCCGACCAGGATGGTCACCGCGCAGGACGCCATGCAGACCAGCGCATAGGTGCGCATGCCCGCGGCACGACCGTGATAGGCCCGCTCATAGCCGAGCAGCAGCCCCAGCACCATGGCACCCAGCAGATGCATCAGCATCAGCACGTTGGCGGCCCATTGGCTGTCGATCCAGTAGCGCAGCAGGTGGTCGGGTTCGAGCATGGGCGGGTCGCGTCGCAGGGCGAGGCGCCCCGCGGGCACGCTAACCCAGTCCCGTGCCGCTCGCCAGAGGGCCGCCGTGCATCGCGGTCCCCTCGCGGGATCGTCCAGGGCCGGGCCCTGGACGAGGCCCCAGCAGTTAGGCCAGCGCCGTCATGCGCTCCACGAGCACGCAGCGCACCCACTTGCGCGCCGTGATCTGCGCCGTCTGGGCCATCAGGAATTCCTCGGCCTCGGAGTTGGGCGACTCGAATTCGAAACCGCTGAGCTGCACGAGCTGGCTCAGGGGCCGGCTCCAGACGCGCCGCACGTCGGCGCTGAACAGGGGCACGCCGTCTTCCTCGCCGAGCAACAGGCGCAGCTCGTAGTGCAGCGCGTCCAGTGGCGGCTCGGCCGAGGCAAGGATCTGCAGGCCGGCCTCGCTGAGGTTGACGACGACCCCGCCGCGAGCATTCGACAGGCCTTCGGGCTTGATCACCCAGACCGGCAACTGCTCATGTTCTTCCGGTACCAGGAAGAACTCGACGCGGGGGGAGCGGCGTTGGTCGGTCACGGACATGTCGATGAACTCCATTCAAGTGGCAGCCGGATGATGCAAACGACACGCAGAAGACCAGCTTCGCATGACGTGTTGGTGAAGTCGCTCGCTACGATGCAACGATACAAGAGCGATTACAGCTGAAAGCGCACCCATGACGCGGGCCGAGGGAATTTGGGAGCGGATGCGGAGGACGTTTGAACTCTACGTTGATGGCGACGTGGAGTCTGCCCGTATTCGTGCCGAGCATCTCGGCCAGTTGTCCAGGCTGACGCCGCTGCTGATGGCGGCGAACGTGATGGCAGGTGGCCTGGTGTGGCTGGCGGTCCGACACGTTGGCGGCGTCTTGCTGGTGGGCTGGCTCGTCCTGCTGCTGCTGCTCGCCACTGCGGGCATGGCCGGATGGTGGGCGCGGCGCGGGCGCACGGACGGCATGGCGTCGGCCAAAGGCTACCGGCGGGGCAGTTGGCATGCCGGCGCGCTCGGGGCCTGCTGGGGGCTGGCGGCCGCCTTGTGGTTCACGCCGGTCGCCCCGGCCGAACGCGTGCTGATCGCGACGCTGGTGACCGGCATGCTCGGAGCCGGTGCTTTTGCGCTGGCCATGCTGCCCCTGGCCAGCCTGGTCTACAGCTGGCTCATCGTGGCGGGCGCGCTGGTGGCGCTGTGGCGGGCCGGCGACCCGATCTTCGTGGCGGTGGCGGTGCTGCTGCTGAGCTATGCCTCCGTCGTCTCGCTGGCGGCCATGGCCTTGGCGCGGCAGTCGACCTCGCTGCTGCGCGCGCGCTTCCTCCAGGCGCGCCAGCAGCAGGTGGTGTCGCTGCTGCTGCGCGACTTCGAAGAGAACGCGAGTGACGCGCTCTGGGAGACCGACGCCGCCGGGCATCTCGTGCACCGTTCGCCGCGGCTCGCCAGCCTGATGGGCGTTGCCGACGACGGGCTGGGCAACGTGAAGCTGCCGCAATGGTTTGCCAGCCGCTCCCAGCAGGCCGGGCCGCTGCTGGCCGCCTGGGCACTGGGGCGGCCGTTCCGCGACATCAAGCTGCAGCTCGGCCGTGGCGAGCACGCGCGCTGGTGGGCACTGAGCGCCAAGCCCATCGCCGCCGCGGACGGTAGCGCCGGCGGCGGCTGGCGCGGCGTGATCGCCGACATCACCGAGGCCCAGCGGTTCGAAAACCAGCTGCGCATGCAGGCTGAGCAGGACGCACTGACCGGCCTGGCGAACCGCCGCAGCCTGATGAACGCGGCCCAGGCCGCCATGGCGCTGGGCCGCCCGGGCTGGCTGCTGTCCATCGATCTGGACCACTTCAAGGGGGTCAACGACAGCTCGGGGCATTCCGCCGGCGACGAGGTGCTGCGCGTCGTGGCGGGCCGGCTGCTGGCGCTCGTGGAGGAGGGCGACCTCGTCGGCCGGCTGGGCGGCGACGAGTTCGCGATGCTGCGCCTGGGCGAGTCGCCGCAGCGCGCGCCGCAGGCCATGGCGGCCCTCATCATCGACAGGCTCAGCCAGCCCATCGAGATGGGCGCCAAGCGCGTGCATGTCGGCGCCAGCATCGGCCTGGCGCGGCTGGATGCCGGCGTCGCCAACGTCGAGGACCTGATGGTCAACGCCGACCTCGCGCTGTACGACGCCAAGCGTTCGGGCCGGGGTCGCAGCGTCGTCTATGCCAGCTCGCTGGGCGCGGCCAGCCGGCGCATGAATACCGTCGAGCAGGCCCTGCGCGAAGGCCTGGAGCAGCGCCAGTTCGAGCTGCATTTCCAGCCCAAGGTCGATGCGCAAACCCTCGGTGCCCTGGGCGTGGAGGCGCTGATGCGCTGGGAGCATCCGGTGCTGGGCTCGATCTCGCCTGGAGAGTTCATACCGGCGGCGGAACGCTGCGGCCTCATCCACGAACTCGGCGCCCTGGCGCTGCACCATGCCTGCCTGGCCGTGCGCGAGCTGCCGGGCCTGAGCGTGGCGGTCAATGTGTCACCGCTCCAGCTGATGGAGCCGGGCTTCGTGGACAGCGTGCAGCGCGTGCTGTCCCGTGCGGGCCTGCAGCCGTCGCTGCTGCACCTGGAGGTGACCGAGTCGCTGATGCTGGAAGACGCCCAGGGCGCGCTGCGCCGCCTGCATGCGCTGCGCGAGCTGGGCGTGCAGGTCGCGCTGGACGACTTCGGCACCGGCTTCTCGTCGCTCGCCTATCTGCGCGCCTTCCCCTTCCACACGCTGAAGATCGATCGCTCCTTCGTGCGGTCGCTCACCGAGCACGCCGATGCGCGGGCCATCGTCAAGACCATCGTCCGCATGGCCGGGGTGCTGGGCATGCGCACGGTGGCCGAGGGCGTGGAGACCGAGCGCGAGCTCGCCATCATCCGGGACATCCGCTGCGACGAGGTCCAGGGCTACCTCGTCGCGCGGCCCATGCCGCTGCCCAAGCTGCGGGACTGGCTCGCCGGCCGGCCGGTCACCGGGCCGGTCGACGATGTCGATTCGCGCATCATGCCGTGGCGGCTGACGCAGCTCGGGGCGCGCAGCACGATGTTCGGCAGCGACTTCTGAGCGTCAGACCGCCAGCAGTTCCACCTCGAACAGCAGCGTCGCATTCGGCGGGATCACGCCGCCCGCGCCGTGCTCGCCGTAGCCCAGCTCCGGTGGCAGCACCAGCAGGCGGGTGCCACCGACCTTCATGCCCTGCACGCCTTCGTCCCAGCCCTGGATGACTTCGCCGCCGCCGAGGCGGAACTTGAACGGCTGGCCGCGGTCCTTGCTGGAGTCGAACTTCTTGCCGCGCAGGCCGTCCTTGTAGAGCCAACCCGTGTAGTGCACCGACACGCGCTGGCCCTTGGCGGCCTCGGCGCCGTCACCCACGACGCGGTCCTCGTATTGCAGGCCGCTGGAGGCGGTCTGCAGGTTCAGTTGCACGGCCTCGGGGCCACCGGCCACGCCGAGCAGCTCGACGTCGAAGCACAGCGTCGCATTCGGCGGAATCACGCCGCCGGCGCCGCGGGCGCCATAGCCCAGCGCGGCCGGGATGATCAGCGTGCGTTTGCCGCCGATCTTCATGCCCTGCACGCCTTCGTCCCAGCCCTTGATGACCATGCCGGCGCCGAGCTCGAACTCGAAGGGGTCGTTGCGGTCCTTGCTGGAGTCGAACTTGGTCGTGCGGGCGCCGTCGACCCAGAGCCAGCCGGTGTAGTGCACGGTGACGTCCTGGCCGGCTGCGGCCTGCTTGCCGTCGCCGGCGACGGTGTCTTCGAACTGAAGGCCGGTGGGCGTGGTGTTCATGGGGGAATCCTTGAGCTGTTGCGGAAAAGGCGGGATTGTCGCCGCGGGCTCTTCAACCGGTGTTCACGTCGCAGCGCCTCATTAGGACCGGGAGGAACTGGTTAGGCTCGCTGCATGCGCCGTCGCCGTCACTCAGCATGTTCTGGCCGTTGGCCGGCAGGCCGGTCTTCGACCCGGGTCCTGCATGGCTAGGTTTCTCGTCGCCGCGCATGGCGCACTGGTGTTGGCGCTGATGGCCGGCGTGCTGGCCATCTGGCGCATCCGCTGCGAAAGCTTCGGCTGCATGGGTATCGGCGTCGCCTGGTTCGCCTGGGT
>SEEY01001167.1 GCA_004211235.1 Rubrivivax sp. | reverse complement strand
GCTCGTGCGCCAGGCGCTCCTGCTCCTGCTGCGCCGTCGCACGGTCGTGGACGTCGATCACGGTGCCGACGTAGCCGGCAAAGTTGCCGGCGTCATCGTGGCGCGGCAGGCCGCTGTCGACCACCCAGCGGTAGCTGCCGTCCTTGCGGCGCAGGCGGAAGTCGGCCACGTAGGGCGTCTGCGCGGCGTTACACGTCAGGAAAATGGTCTTGGCCTGCTCGCGATCGTCGGGATGGATGTTCTCGGTCCAGCCGATGCCCAGGTCCTGCTCGATCGGCCGTCCGGTGAACTCGTACCAGCGCTGGCTCAGGTAATAACAGTAGCCGGTGGCATCGGTGGTCCACAGCATGACGGGGGCGCTGTCGACCAGCGTACGGAAATAGGTTTCGCGCTGCGCCAGCTCGTCCTGGTGGCGGCGCCGCTCGTGCATCAGGCCGATCTGGTGGCGCACCCGCGCCAGCAGCTCGTTGGCGGCGAAGGGCTTGACCAGGTAATCGTTGGCGCCGGCCTGCAGGCCCTCGACCTTGGCTTCCTCGCCGGCCCGGGCCGACAGCAGGATCACCGGCAGCTGGCGCACGGCGTCGTTGGCGCGGATGCGCGCGATCAGGCCGAAGCCGTCCAGCTTGGGCATCATCACGTCGCTCAGCAACAAATCGGGCGGATCGCGCAACAGGTGTTCGTAGGCGGCTTCGCCGTCGCTGCAGGCGGTGACCGTGGCATACGGGTCGAGCAGCGATTTCAGGTAGGCGCGCATGTCGTTGTTGTCGTCCGCGATCAGGATGCGCGGCAGGACGGCCGGCGCTTCCAGCAGGGCGCTGCCGGCTGGCGCGGCCGCTACCGTGGCCGGGGCGTCCTGGTCCGGCAGCCAGCGCAGCGCTTCCTCGACAAAGGCGGCGCCCATGCGGCCGCCGTCGGCGTCCGGCGCGGCGGCGTCGGGCTGCACGATGCGGTCTTCGGGCAGGTGCGCGTGGCCGAACGGGATGTCGACGTCGAAGCGGGTGCCCTGCCCGAAGACCGCATCGTGCAGCCCGACGCCGCCGCGCCGGACGCCGACGGCGGCCGCATGGGCGCCGCCTTTGT
>SEEY01001166.1 GCA_004211235.1 Rubrivivax sp. | reverse complement strand
GTTCTTGGCGGGGCGGCCTTGGGCGGTGATGCCGATGACCTCGAAGTTGCCGGTGGACGTGGTGGTGCTGCCGTCGCTTTGCGTGGCGATGGCGGTGAGCGTGTGGACGCCGGCCGTGGCGTTGCTGTAGGCGCGCACCGAGGCGGCCACGGAACCCGGGGCGGCAGGGAGGATGGCGGTGGCGGGCACCAGGCTGGTCTTGCCGGCGAACACCGAGGTGGCGGCGCTGGTCACGGGGGCGGCCGCGTTGATGGTGGCGACACTGGCGCCATCGACCAGGAACTGCACCTTGGTGATGGACTTGCCGGCTTCAGGGCGCACGGTGGCTTGCAGGTCGAAGCGCTGGCCGGGCAGGAAGCGGGCGAGGGTGTTGACGGTCTGGCCGAGGGCGTTGCTCGGCGGGGTCAGGCGCGAGATGCTGGGCGCGGCGAAGGCGGGGGCGGCCAGCGCAGCGAGGGCCGTGGTCAGGGCCAGCGTCAAGGCGCTGCGTTGAAAGCGGGTGCGGGACATGGACATTCTCCGGATAAGGCTTGGGGAAGGAAAGCGGGTGAGGAAGGGCCGGTCAGCGTGCTTGTTCGGCTTGGGCGCTGTGGAGCGGCTGGGGGCCTGCTGCGCCACCGGTGAAAAGCCGGGAGGTGCTGTCGTCCAGCTCCAATTGGAAGGAGGACACGCGGCCACCGGCTTCCTCGCGGGCGCCGACGCGCAAGGTGCCGACCACGCTGATCAAGCCGCGCAGGTGCGGGATGCCGCTTTGCTGGGCACCGGGGGCCACATGGACAAAGACGGACGAGGCGGGCAGGTCGTCGGACAGGCTTTCGTCTTCATCGCCGACGTCGACCGGCAGGGGCGAGAGGATGAACTGGCCCGGCGTGTCGGCGTCCTGCGCCACCATGTAGCCGACCATGCGCACTTTCTGGCCGGTCAGCGCGGCCAGCTTGTCGCTCAACTCCAGGCCCTTGGGGCCGATGGGCAGCCTGAACATGTCGCGGAACTTGAGGTCGGTGACGCCGGCAGGCGGGGCGCTCAAGGGGCCCTGGACGGTGATGCCGGCAGGGGCCGGGTAGGACTGGACGTCGCCGT
>SEEY01001165.1 GCA_004211235.1 Rubrivivax sp. | reverse complement strand
GCGCCGCCGGCGGCGCGATCTGCGGCAGGCGCTGCTGGGCGGCGCGCAGGGCGTCGGCCTGGCTCCTGTCCTTGCGGCCCTGTAGCACCGGCGCGGTCTCGGTATTCGGCGTGGCGAAGTTGAAGGCGCTGGTCAGGTCGCCGCAGACCGCCCGGCGGAACGGACTGATGTTGGGTTCCTTTACCCCGAAACGCGCCTCCAGGAAACGCAGCACCGAGGTGTGGTCGAACACCTGCGAGTTGACCCAGCCGCCGCGGCTCCAGGGCGAGATCACGAACATCGGCACGCGCGGGCCGGGGCCGTAGACGCGGCCGTCCGCGGCCGGCTGCTTGGTGCTGCCGGCCGGCTTGCCGTGGGTGTAGTACTCGGGGCCCAGGTCGGCCGGCGCCAGCGTGGTCTTGCCGGCGTAGCCGCCCTTGCCGTCCGGCGACGGCGCGGACGGCGACGGCACGTGGTCGAAATAGCCGTCGTTCTCGTCGTAGGTGACGATCAGCACGGTCTTGCTCCAGACTTCGGGGTTGGCCGTCAGCGCGTCCAGCACTTCCTGGATGAACCAGGCGCCCTGCACCGGGCTGGACGGGCTGGGGTGCTCGCAATAGATCGACGGTGCATTGATCCACGAGACCTGCGGCAGCTTGCCTTCGCGGATGTCGCGCTTGAAGGCGTCCAGGTACTGCTCGGGGCGGGTGCCAGGCAGGGTGTTGGCGATGCCTTTGTACAGCGGGTTGTTGAGGTTGTCGGTGGCCGCATCGTAGGCATGATAGGGCAGAGCCTGGCCGGTGCTGGTGTAGGGCTGGCCGGGGGCGCCGCCGCTGGAGACCGGGTAGCCGGAGGCGATGTTGGCGCGCCGGAACTGGCGGAACGCGCCCAGCATGTTGTCGCCCCACTCGTCGGGCATGTTCTGGTAGCTCATCCAGCGCACGCCGGCAGCCTCGAGGCGCTCCGCATAGGTGGTCCAGGTATAGCCCGTGTTGACGCCATTGGCGGTGCCGTCGATGGCGTCCCACTCGTTGCTCACGAAGGCCGTGCCGGTCGGCACCGCGCCGTTGGTGCCGGTCAGGAAGAACGAGCGGTTTGCGTC
>SEEY01000325.1 GCA_004211235.1 Rubrivivax sp. | reverse complement strand
GGTGCTGACCTTCGAGCGCGCCTCCCTCGTCTGGACCGGCGCCTACGGCCAGCCCGGCAACGTCAATCTGCATGCTTTGGGCAACGGCCGCGCAGTGCTGACCATCGAGAGCGAGTACTGCGGGCAGGGCCGCTGCAGCACGCGGCTGCAGGTCGTGTCGCTCGGGGTGGATGAGGCCAGGCCCGTGGCCGACCAGATGATCGGCGGCAGTGCCACCGATGCCACCATGGGCTGCGAGGAATGGCTGGCGGGCAAGCCGCTGCCGGCGAGCGACACGCCCGATCCGCTCACGCCGGCCAACTGCTATGACATCAAAGGCAAATGGGAGTTCGAGAACGCCGCCAACGGGGCCTTGCCCGACCTCGCCGTGAAGTTCACCGGCAGCCGCGCGGCCGATGACGCCGGCACCGGGCAAAGCGCGCCGAAGGTCGTCGATGAGCGACTGGTGCTGCGTCATGACGGCAGCAGCTACAAGACGCTGAGCGGCCGCAACCCGATGCAGTAGCCGGCGCCTCAGTGCGCGGGCTCAGGAAGCGTCCGGATGCCGCTCCCGCCAGGCCCGCAGCGCCTGACGGTAGGCGTCCATCGCCAGGTCGTGCAGGTCGAAGATGCACGGGTCGCAGCCGTTGCCGCAGCAGGCGTCCAGGTCGGGCTGGTGTGGCGGCTGCGGCATGGGATCGGTATCGGCGTCGGAGTCGGGTACGGCGGTCATCGCCGCCCATTCTGAAGCAGCGAAGATGGGCACGCCGCACGCGCCGGAGCCCGCCCGATGTTCGCCGTCAAAGCCGAGATTTCCGACCCACGCGCGGCAAGCTTCGAGCTGCCCGCGCAGAAGACCATGTACGGCGGCAAGGGCATCGGCGTTGGCGACGTCATCTACGTCTTCGCCAGTGAGAACGAGGGCGGCGCCGGCCTTGTCGCCCGCGGTGTCGTCATGGCGGCTTGCGCCACGCCGAGAACGCCCGGTGTCGACCGGCAGACGCCACGCGTCAGCATCACCGTGAAGCGCACGGCGCTCGCCAGACGCCCCCTCGGCCGCGCCGAACTCAAGCCGTTCGCCGACTGGCAGGACGGCCGGCCCGAGACCGAGCTGAACTTCAAGTTCTACCGCCAGGCGACGAACAAGATCGTCGGCCTGTCGGCCGAGGCGGCGGCCTTCCTGAACGGCTTTTTCTGAGCACTCACGTCGTTGAGTGAATGGCGGCGCGCATGCAGCGGCGGGCGGCCCTTCCTACACTGGGCCGGCACTGCGAGCGGTACGGCAGTGGGCTTCCCTTCGTTCACTCAACCGTCCCTGCCATGAAGCTCGTCTCCGCCCTTCTCGCACTCGCCATGGCCACCGCCGCTCAGGCACAGCAGCCCTTCCCCGTGCAGATGGCCGTCGACGCGAGCCGGCCGGTCGGCGAGCTCAAGCCCATCTGGCGCTTCTTCGGCGCCGACGAGCCCAACGTCGCGACGATGAAGGACGGCCGCAAGCTGATGAAGCGGCTGGGCGAGCTGAAGCCTGGCAGCGTCTATTTCCGCACCCACAACCTGCTCAACACCGGCGACGGCACGCCGGCCTTCAAGTGGGGCAGCACCAATGCCTACACCGAGGACGCGCAGGGCCGGCCGGTCTACGACTGGACGGTTGTGGACCGCATCCTCGACAGCTACTTGGAACGCGGCGTGCGGCCCTATCTGCAGATCGGCTTCATGCCGCAGGCGCTCTCGAGCGCGCCGGCCGGCACGCCCTACCAGCACAGCTGGCGACCCGGCTTCGCCTACGAGCTGATCGCCGGTGGCTGGAACGCGCCGCCCAAGGACTACGCGAAGTGGGGCGAGCTGGTCTATCAATGGACGAAACACTGCCTGGAGCGCTACGGCCGCGAGGAAGTGCTGCAGTGGTACTTCGAGGTCTGGAACGAGCCCAACGGCCCGGCCTACTGGACCGGCACGCAGGACCAGTTCAACAAGCTGCACGACTTCGCCATCGCTGCCGTGCGGCGCGCATTGCCCGAAGCCCGCGTGGGCGGGCCGGACGTGGCCGGCCCGGGCGGCGCGTTCATGGATGCCTTCCTCAAGCACGTCGTCAGCGGCAGCAACCACGCGACGGGCCAGGTCGGCACGCCGACCGACTTCCTCGCCTTCCACGCCAAGGGCAGCCCGCGCTTCGTCGACGGGCATGTGCGCATGGGCATGGCGACGCAACTGAGCGGTGTCGCCAACGGCTTCAAGAAGATCGCCGCGGTGCCCGAGCTGAAAGCCAAGCCCATCGTCATCGGCGAGAACGACCCCGAAGGCTGCGCCGCCTGCCCCGGCCCGCAGAACGCCTACCGCAACGGCACCATGTACTCCAGCTACACGGCGGCCAGCTACAAGCGCATCTGGCAGCTGGCCGAGCGCCACCAGGTGAACCTGGAAGGCGCGCTGACCTGGGCCTTCACCTTCGAAGACCAGCCCTGGTTCGCCGGCTATCGCCAGCTCGCCACCAACGGCGTGGACCTGCCGGTGCTGCAGGTGTTCCGCATGTATGCCGCACTGGGCGCTACGCAGCTGCAGGCCAGCAGCGACGCCGAGGTGCCGCTGGACGACATCGTTGCCCACGGCGTGCGCAGCCGGCCCGACGTGGGCGTGCTCGCCACGCGCACCGCCGACGGCAAGGTCGCGGTGATGGCCTGGCACTATCACGACGACGATGTCGACGGCCCGGACGCGGCGGTCAGCCTGACGCTGACCGGCCTGGGCGCCAAGGCGAGCCGCGCGGTGACCCAGTCGCGCGTCGACAAGGCGCACGCCAACGCCTTCATCGCCTGGCAGGCCATGGGCTCGCCTCAGGCGCCCGATGCGAAGCAGTACGCGCAGCTGGAAGCGGCGTCGGTGATGGCGCCGGAGCGGCTGCCGGCGCTCGCCGTGGCCAACGGCAGCGCGGCGCTGGCCTTCACATTGCCACGTCAGGGCGTGACGCTGTTCGTCATCGAATAGGCAGGGCCTTGCGCCGGCGCAGCACCTCGGCGCGGGCTTCAATCGCCACCAGCTCGCGTCCGTATTCCTCGTCCTTGATCTCCGCGATGCGCGCGTGGATCTTCTGCAGATCCTCCAGCGGCACGGCCGCGGCCTTTTGAAACTCGGCGGGCTGGTGCCTGGCCAGTTCGAGCAGCACCTTGGTGATGGCACCGAGCTGGTCGCCGTAGCTCGCCACATCGAAGGCACGAGCCTCGATGCGCGCGTTGCCCGACCTGGGCCGGATGCCGGCGAAGAACAGGTCGAGGCTGGGCTCGATGTCCTGCGCCACGTCGCCGCTGAAGGGCAGGCGCAGCTGCGGCGCCCAGAGCCAGATCCAAGGAAACATCGTTCGACTCCCTGCACGCCTCAACAGCGGGCGTGTGGCGGCATGGTGAACGACGCGGATGGCGGCGGCAAGTTAGCCTTGGGGATGGACTCACTGATCTCCGCCGCCGCACGGGCGCTGGCCGCTGGCGATGCGCTGCAGGCGCTCAAGCGCGTGGCGCTGCGCGACGACCCGCCGGCGCTGGCTCTGCGCGGCATCGCGATGGCGCAGCTCGGCGAGCTGGCGCGGGCGCGCGAGCTGCTGAAGCAGGCGGCTCGCGGCTTTGGCACGCAAGAGGCGACGGCGCAGGCGCGCTGTGTGGTGGCCGAGGCGGAGGTGGCGCTGGCCTTGCGGGATTTCGGTGACCCGCCCCGCGCGCTGGACGCCGCCCGCGCCACGCTGGAGGCCCGCGGCGACCGCGCCAATGCGCTGCAGGCGCGCTTGATCGCGGCGCGGCGCTGGCTGCTGCTGGGCCGGCTGGACGAGGCCACGGCGCTGCTCGCCGGCATCGACCCGCAAAACCTGCCACCGCTGCCGGCCGCCGTCGCTGCGCTCGCGCAAGCCGAGCTGGCATTGCGCTCCTTGCGCATGAGCGACGCCCGGGCGGCACTGGACACCGCCGAAGCGGCCGCGGTCGCTGCCCGCGTGCCGGCCCTGCAGACCGAGGCCGCGCAAGCGCGCGCGCTGCTCGAACAGCCGGCGGCACGGCGCGTCGGCGGCGGCGAGACACGGCCGCTGCGGCTGCACGAAGTGGCCGAGCTGCTGGACTCCGGCGCCCTGGTTGTCGACGCCTGCCGCCGGGGCCTGCGCGCGGGCGCCGCCTGGCTGCCGCTGGCGAGCCGACCCATCCTGTTCACGCTGCTGCGCACGCTGGCCGAGACCTGGCCGGGCGACGCGGGCCGCGATGCGCTGATCGAACGCGCCTTTCGCCTGCGCGCGCCCGACGAGACCCACCGCGCCCGGCTGCGTGTCGAGATCGGCCGGCTGCGCGCGCTGGTGTCGGGTCATGCCGACATCGACGCCACGCCGCGCGGCTTCGCGCTGCGGCCGGCTGGGGGCCGCGCCGTGGCCGTGCTGGCGCCGCCGGTGGATGGCGACCAGGGCGAACTGATCGCGCTGCTGGCCGATGGCGCGGCCTGGTCCACCTCGGCCCTCGCGCTGGCCCTGGGTGCCAGCCAGCGCACCGTGCAGCGCGCACTGGCCGAGCTGGAGGCCGCCGGCCGCGTGCGCGCCATCGGCCAGGCGCGCTCGCGACGCTGGCTGGCGCCGCCCCTGATCGGTTTCACGACGATCTTGTTACTCCCCGCTGCGCTGCCGCTTGCGTAGATTTGCGTCCATGCGCCGGGCAAGGCGCACCACCCAACGGAGCCCGCCATGAGCGACAAGTCCCAATCCGCCGAGATCGTCCGCGAATACGGCCCCTTCGACGGCGCCACGCGCATCAACGGCGTCACGCACGACGGCGAGCATGTCTGGGCCGCGACCGACGCCGGCCTGCTGGCCATCGACCCCGCCACCGGCGCCACCCAGCGCTGCCTGGCTCGCAGCGGCGATGCCGGCACGGCCTTCGACGGCCGCTACCTCTACCAGCTGGCGGAGTCACGCATCGACAAGATCGACCCGGCGACCGGCACCGTCGTCGCGTCCATTCCGTCGCCGGGCCACGGCGGCGACTCGGGCATGGCCTGGGCCGAAGGCAGCCTGTGGGTGGGCGAGTACCGCGCCCGCAGGATCCACCAGATCGACCCCGAGACCGGCGCCATCCGGCGCAGCATCCAGTCGGACCGTTTCGTGACCGGCGTGACCTGGGTGGACGGCGAGCTGTGGCACGGCACCTGGGACGACGACGACAGCACCATCTGCCGCATCGATCCCGCCGACGGCGCGCTGCTCACCTGCCTGCAGATGCCGTCTGGCACGGGCGTCAGCGGCCTCGAATCCGACGGGCGAGACCTGTTCTACGCCGGCG
>SEEY01001164.1 GCA_004211235.1 Rubrivivax sp. | reverse complement strand
CGCACGCACCCTATCGCGGCGCCGCCCCCGGCATGCAGGACCTGATGGGCGGCCAGATCGCATCCGGCTGCTTCTCCATCGGCGACTTCCTGCCCCACCTCGCCTCGGGCCGCGTGCGCTTGCTGGGCGTGACCGACAAGGCGAGGTCGCGCTTCGCGCCTGACGTGGCCACGTTCGAGGAGCAGGGCTTCAAGGGCATCGTCGGCGTCGAGAGCTATGGCCTGTTCGTGCCGGCGAAGACGCCTCAGGCGGTCGTCGACAAGCTGGCGGAGGTGGCCCGTGCTGCGGTGCGCGAGGCCAGCGTCATCGAGGCGCTGGGCAAGCTCGGCTTCGAGCCGCTGAGCCTGGGTTCCGCGGACTACGCCCGACGCCTGGCCGCCGAGCGCGACTACTGGGGTCCAGTCGTGAAAGCCTCGGGCTTCTCATCGGACGATTAGCATCCCGGCTCCCACTGACGGAGCCGCTCCCATGCCCTGGCGCCGACTGGCCATTGGCCTTGCTGTCTGCCTGACCCTGACCGCTGCGCGCGCTGCGCCTGACACCACCCGCCTGCAGGCGCTGCTGACCGAGCAGCGCTACGCGGCTGCACGCACGGATGTCGAGGCGCTGCTGCGCGCAAAGAAGCCTGGCCCCGCCGAGCGCGCCCTCATCTACCAGTGGCTGTTCGCCCGCGACGACGGTGCCGGCGTGGAGCGCCGCACGCGCCATGTGCTGGCCGATGCGAAGGCCGACGCCGTCGACCTGCTCGCCGCCGGCCGCCTGGCGCTGGACCGCCGTGATTTCGACCGCGCGCGGCTGTGCTTCGAGCGCGCGCTGGAGCAGTCCACCCGGCCCGTCGACAAGGCGCAGGCCCTGCGCGGCCTCGGCCAGCGCCACTACCAGCTGCGCGAGTTCGACGCCTCGTTGCAGAAGTTGGAGCAGGGGCTGGCCGCCGAACGCACCGCCGACGGCCTGTCCGCGCTGGCCGACACGCTGATCCGCCTCGGCCGCACGCAGGACGCGATTGGCGCGGCTGAAGAAGCCGTCGCGCTGAACCGCCACCACGAAGCCGCGCACTATCTGCTCGGCAACGGCTATGCGCG
>SEEY01000324.1 GCA_004211235.1 Rubrivivax sp. | reverse complement strand
TGGCTCGACGCTGAAGTTGACCGAGCAGCTCGCCTACCTCGACGGTCACATGGACATCGAGCAGCAGCCGGTCGAGGCCTTCCTCGGTGCCTCGGCGGCGCTGCTCGATGTCCATGTGACCGTCGAGGTAGGCGAGCTGCTCGGTCAACTTCAGCGTCGAGCCACCTGGCGTGTCTGAAAACTCCACCGTGACGAGCGAGGCGGAAAACGCCTTGCCGTTTGCGGCCATCGAGTAGGCGAAGACGATCCGCGCGTTGGGCACGATGTCGAGGAAGACCTTGTCGACCGCGAGCTGTGTGCCGTCAGGCAGGCGGCTGCGGTAGAGCTCGAAGCCACCGGGGCGGAAATCCATGCTGAATTCGGCGGCGTTCGTTTCGGCGTGGCAGTCAGACCAGCGCAGCTTGGTGGCCGGATCGGCCCAGGCGGCAAAGACCCGGGCGGCCGAGGCCTTGAAGCGGCGGTCGAGCACGAAGCTGGTGTGGGCGGCGGATGTCGCGGTCATGGCTTGGTGGCGTCCTGTTCTGCGAGCAGCGCATCGAGCGCATCGAACTGCCGATGCCAGGCCGCCTTGCGCTCGGCCACCCAGGCCTCCAACCCGGTGAAGGCATCGGGCGCGATGCGGTAGGTGCGCACACGGCCAGCCTTGTACGATTCAACCAGGCCGCCGGCCTCCAGTACGGCAAGGTGCTTGAGGGCCGAGGGCAGGGCGACGGCCAGAGGCCGGGCGAGGTCCGACACCGACGCCGGCCCACGGGCGAGCTGGTCGACCATGGCGCGGCGGTTGCCGTCGGCCAGCGCGGCGAAGAGGCGGTCCAGCCGGTCAGCCGAGGAAGCGTGCGGGGAGAGCATGGCGCAGCGGGTAGTACTGGAAGACCGGGCGCGCCTCGACGATGCAGCGCCACACCGACGGGCGGGCCAGCAGGCGCTCGAAGTAGGCGCTGAGACGGATGTGTTCGGGCGAGAACGGCCGCACGATGGCTGCGTAGAACAGCGCGGGGGCTGCCGCGCAGTCGGCCATGCTGAAGGCCGCGCCCGCTGCCCAGGTTCGGTCGCCCAGGCGGCTTTCGACGAGGTCGTAGGCCGTGCCCAGATCGCTGACCGCCCCTGACAGCGTGGCTGCATCGCGCTCGGCTTCAGGGCGCAGCTGCTGGGCGATGAAGCGCTGCATCGGCGTCATCACATGCAGATCGAAAACGCGGTCCCAGAGGCGCACTTCCAGCGCCGCCTCGGCATCGTCGGGCAGCAAACGCACGGCGGCTGGATGGTGGCGATCCAGGTACTCGATCTGTATCGAGGTTTCGGGCACCACGCGATCGCCGTCCACCAGCAGCGGGATCTTGGCCGTGGGCCACAGCGCCGCGTAGCGGGCCCGTTCGGCGGCGTCGCCGAGGTTGACCGTGCGGGCCTCGAAAGGCGTGCCGTTTTCGTAGAGCGCGATCAGGACCTTCCAGCAGTAGGAGGACAGCGGGTGGTAGTGCAGCGTCAGGGCCATGTTTGCCTCGTAGGTTTCCAAGTTGGCTAAGTATATGGAAACTTTCCGCAGATGGAAACCTTCCGCGCAAAACAAAGGCGGGCCGCGGCCCGCCTGGATTGGAGATGGCGCTGGGCTTCAGTCCTGCACCACCGCCGCCGCACGCAGCCGCTTGTTCACCCGCAGCGCCAGCAGCGTGCAGACCACGGCCGACAGCAGGTAGACGCTCAGCGACACCAGCCCGAAGCGAGAGGACAGGAAGAGCGCCACGACCGGTGCGAAGGCCGCGCCCAGGAGCCAGGCCATGTCCGCGGTCAGCGCCGCGCCCGTGTAGCGGAAGTGCGGCAGGAAGTTGGACGTCACCGACCCGGCCGACTGGCCATAGGACAGACCGAGCAGCACGAAGCCGATCAGGATGAAGGCGGCCTGCCCCGGTTTGCCGCCGCCCAGCATCAGCGGCGCGAACAGCGCGAACACGCCGATGGCGACGGCCAGCGAGCCGAGGAAGTTTCGGCGGCCCACCTTGTCGGCGATCAGGCCCGACATCGGCATGGCGACCGCGGCGAAGATGGCGCCGAGCAGCTCCATCTTCATGAAGTCGACCACGTCGCCATTGGCGAACAGCGCGACCCAGGACAGCGGAAACACCGTCACCAGATGGAAGAGGGCGTAGCTGGCCAGCGCGGCAAAGGCGCCGATGACGATGTGATGGCCCTGGGCCGGCAGCAGTTCGTGCAGGTGCGCCGGGTCGAGTTCATGCTCTTCCATGCGCTTTTCGTACTCGTGCGTCACGACCAGGCGCAGTCGGGCGAACAGCGCCACCACGTTGATCGTGAACGCCGTGAAGAACGGGAAACGCCAGCCCCAGGACAGGAAGTCGGTCGCGTCCAGGCTGCTGTAGACGTACAGGAACACGCTGGACGCCACCAGGAAGCCCAGCGGCGCGCCCAGTTGGCCCAGCATGGCGTACCAGCCGCGACGGTCCGGCGGGGCGTTCAGCGCCAGCAGCGAGGGCAGGCCGTCCCACGAACCGCCCAGCGCCAGGCCCTGGCCGACGCGGCACAGCGCCAGCAGCACGATGGCGGTGCTTCCGGCGGAGGCAAAGCTCGGCAGCAGGCCCATGGCGACCGTCGAGCAGCCCAGCAGGAAGAGGGCGGCGGTCAGCTTGGTGGAGCGGTTGAAGCGGCGCTGGATCTCCATGCCGATCAGCGTGCCGATCGGCCGGACGAGGAAGGCCAGCGCAAACACCAGGAAAGCGTACAGCGTGCCGGTCAGGCGGTCGACGAAGGGAAAGAAGACCTGCGGGAACACCAGCACCGAGGCGATGCCGAAGACGAAGAAGTCGAAATACTCGGAAGCGCGGCCGATGATGACGCCGACGGCAATGTCGCCGGGGGCCAATTCTTCATCGGTGCGGGTGGTGAACGGGCCCGACTGAGGGGTCTGGAAGGTACTGCTAGCGCTTGCCATTTAGGGCCTGTCTCCGTCTTTGCCTAGGACAAATTGTCCAATGGTTGATTTGCCTCAATCAACTTACATTCCAGCGTCACGTGCAAGATCGTTAACCCTCGCGCGGCACTCCGGATGTACCCCAACAAGTCTCTCCTCACCCGTGCCCTGGTCTTGTCGGCCGGCGCCGCATTGAGCGGTTGCAGCGGCATCGTCATGAAGCCCCACGGCGACATCGCGCAGCAGCAGGCCCAGCTCATCGTCACGTCGACCTTGCTCATGCTGCTGATCATCGTTCCGGTGATCGCGCTGACCCTGCTGTTCGCCTATCGATACCGCCAGTCCAACACCGACGCAACCTATGCGCCGGACTGGGACCATTCCACGCGGCTGGAGCTGATCATCTGGGGCGCACCGCTGCTGATCATCATCGCGCTGGGCGCGATCACCTGGATCACCACGCACAAGCTGGACCCCTTCCGCCCGCTGGACCGCATCGCCGAAGGCCGGCCCGTTCCCGCCGACGTGAAGCCGCTGGAGGTGTACGCGGTGTCGATGGACTGGAAATGGCTGTTCATCTACCCCGAGCAGGGCATCGCCACCGTCAACGAGCTGGCCGCGCCGGTGGACCGGCCGATCCATTTCCGGTTCACGTCGACCTCGGTGATGAACACCTTCTACGTGCCTGCGCTGGCCGGCATGATCTACACGATGCCGGGCATGCAGACGCAACTGCACGCGGTCATCAACAAGCCGGGCGTGTATGACGGCCTGTCGGCCCAGTACAGCGGCGCCGGCTTCTCCGACATGCGCTTCAAGTTCCACGGCCTCAGCGACGAGGAGTTCGCCCGCTGGGTGGACGGCAACCGGATCGGCGGCGCCGCATTGACGCGCGCCGGCTACCTGAAGCTCGAGCAGCCCAGCGCCAAGGAGCCGATCCAGCGTTTTGCCAGCGTCGAGCCGGGCCTGTGGAGCGCCATCGTCGACCGCTGCGTCGATGACCGCAAGATGTGCTCCAGCCAGATGATGGCCATCGACGCCGCCGGTGGCGCCGGCAAGGGCGGCCTGGCCGGCACGATGCGCAGCGCCTGGCGCGACGCCGAAGGCAGGAACCGCGAACGCACCGTCGTGGCCGCGCTGTGCACGCCGACCAATCTGCTGGGTTTGCCTGCCGAGGCTGGCACCCCCGCGGCCCAGAACTGAGTCCGATCGATGTCCAACACCGTCACTGCGCAGCACCAGGCTGCCGACCAGCTCCACCCCATCCTCGGCCGCCTCGGCTGGGACGCGCTGCCGCTGCACGAGCCCATCCTCATCGCCACCTTCCTCGCGGTGGCGCTCGGCGGCGCGCTGGTGTTCGCGCTGATCACCAAGTTCAAGCTCTGGGGCCATCTGTGGCGTGACTGGATCACCAGCATCGACCACAAGAAGATCGGCATCATGTACATCCTGCTGGGCATCGTCATGCTGCTGCGCGGCTTTGCGGATGCGCTGATGATGCGGGCCCACCAGGCCATGGCGTTTGCCGACAACGCCGGCTTCCTGCCACCGCACCACTACGACCAGGTCTTCACGGCGCACGGCGTCATCATGATCTTCTTCGTCGCGATGCCCTTCGTGACCGGGTTCATGAACTACGTCGTGCCGTTGCAGATCGGCGCGCGCGACGTGGCCTTCCCCTTCCTGAACAACTTCAGCTTCTGGATGACCGCGGGCGGCGCCGTGCTGGTCATGATCTCGCTGTTCGTCGGCGAGTTCGCCAAGACCGGCTGGCTGGCCTATCCGCCGCTGTCGGGCATCCTCGCCAGCCCCGACGTGGGCGTGGACTACTACCTCTGGGCGCTGCAGATCGCCGGTGTCGGCACGACGCTGTCAGGCATCAACCTGATCGCCACCATCATCAAGATGCGCGCGCCGGGCATGACGATGATGAAGATGCCCGTCTTCACGTGGACGTCGCTGTGCACCAACGTGCTGATCGTCGCCACCTTCCCCGTGCTGGCCGCCACGCTCGCGCTGCTGACGGCCGACCGCTACCTCGGCACCAACTTCTTCACCAACGACCTTGGCGGCAACGCCATGCTCTACGTGAACCTGATCTGGATCTGGGGCCACCCCGAGGTCTACATCCTGGTGTTGCCGGTGTTCGGCATCTTCTCGGAAGTGGTGTCCACCTTCAGCCGCAAGAAGCTGTTCGGCTATGCGTCCATGGTCTATGCCACGGTCGTAATCACCATCCTGTCCTACCTCGTCTGGCTGCACCACTTCTTCACGATGGGCTCGGGCGCCAGCGTGAACAGCTTCTTCGGCATCACGACGATGATCATCTCGATCCCGACGGGCGCCAAGATCTTCAACTGGCTGTTCACGAT
>SEEY01000323.1 GCA_004211235.1 Rubrivivax sp. | reverse complement strand
AGCACGCATCAAGAACTGACTCCACGCAGTTGTCTGACCGCAGCGTAGCGAAGGGAGTTCTGCGTGGGGCCTCAAGGACTGAGCAGCGCAGGGAACCCCGAAGGGGCGGGGCGGTCAGGGGGGAGCTTTTTGCCTACTTTTTGGCGGCCCAAAAAGTAGGTCGCCCGCCGGGGCGAAATCCCGGCACCGCACTCGGCGCAAACCAACCGCCTATCCAACATGACGCTGTCCCGCATCGCCGCATTCCTGACGATCTGCACGATCGCGCTTTCAGCACAGGCTGCCCGCGATACCTACAACTTCAACCCCGGCTGGCGCCTCCATGTCGGCGACGCGCCGGGTGCTGAAGCCCCGGCCTTCGACGATCAGGCGTGGAAGCCCGTCACGCTGCCGCGCGCCTGGAACGAGGACGACGCCTTCGCCAAGGACATCGTTGACCACCGCACCGGCATCGCCTGGTACCGCAAGCACTTCACGCTGCCGGCGGACGTGGCGGGCCGCAAGGTCTTCATCGAGTTTGAAGGCGCCCGGCAAGCCGCCGAGGTGTGGTTGAACGGCCAGCGCATCGGGCTGCACGAGAACGGCGTGACCGCTTTCGGCTTCGACCTGAGCCAGGCCATCAAGCCCGGCGACAACCTCATCGCCGTGCGCACCGACAACCGCTGGGACTACCGCGAGCAGGCCACCAACCAGCGCTACCAGTGGGCCGACAAGAACTTCAATGCCAACTACGGCGGCCTGCCCAAGAACCTGCGGCTGCACGTGACGGACAAGCTCCACCAGACGCTGCCGCTGTTCTCCAACCTCGGCACCACGGGCGTCTACGTGCATGCGGCCGACTTCGACATCAAGGGAGGGAAGGCCACCATCACCGCCGAGGCCCAGGTCCGCAACGACTACGAGCAGCCGCGACGTTTCGGCTACGACGTGACGCTGCGGGACACGACCGGCCGCGTCGTCGCCACCTTCAATGCCCCGCGCCAGACCATCCCCGCCGGCGCGACAACCACCGTCAGCGCCAAGGCGCCCGTCGCCGGCCTGCAGTTCTGGAGCTGGGGCCACGGCGCGCTCTACGACGTGGAGACGACGCTCAGCGTGGACGGCAAGGCCATCGACCGCGTCATCACCCGCACCGGCTTTCGCCAGACCGCCTTCGCCAACGGCAGGGTCACGCTCAACGGCCGCGCCATCCAGTTGAAGGGTTATGCGCAACGCACGTCCAACGAGTGGCCGGCCATCGGCCTGTCGGTGCCGCCCTGGCTCAGCGACTACAGCAACGGCCAGATGCTGGCCAGCAACGCCAACTTCGTGCGCTGGATGCACACGGCGCCGTGGAAGCAGGACGTCGATTCGCTGGACCGCCTCGGCCTGATGCAGGCCATGCCCACGGGTGACTCCGAGGCCGACGTGACCGGCCGGCGCTGGGAGCAGCGCATGGAGGCCATGCGCGACGCCATCATCTATTTCCGCAACAGCCCGAGCATCCTGATGTACGAGACGGGCAACCGCGGCGTCAGCGTCGAGCACATGCAGGAGGCCAAGGCCATCCGTGACCGCTACGACCCGCATGGTGGCCGTGCCTCGGGCAGCCGCGAGATGCTGTCCAGCGCGCTGCAGGACGTGGCCGAGTACGGCGGCGAGATGCTCTACATCAACAAGAGCGCCCGCCGGCCCATGTGGGCCATGGAGTACTCACGCGACGAGGGCGCCCGCAAGTTCTGGGACGAGCTCTCGCCGCCCTTCCACCGCGACGGCGACGGCCCCAAGTACAAGGACCAGGACGCCAGCAGCTACAACCGCAACCAGGACTCGCACGCGCTGGAAGACGTGCGCCGCTGGGTGGACTTCTGGCGCGAGCGGCCGGGCACCGGCACGCGCGTGTCGGCGGGCGGCGTCAACATCATCTTCAGCGACAGCAACACCCACCACCGCGGCGCCGAAAACTACCGCCGCAGCGGCGAGGTGGACGCGATGCGCATCCCGAAGGACGGCTTCTTTGCGCACCAGGTGGCGTGGGACGGCTGGGTCGACATCGAGAAGCCGCGCGCCCATCTGCTGGGGCACTGGAACTACGCCATGGGCACGGTGAAGACCGTCACGGTGATCTCCAGCGCCGCCCGCGTGCTGCTGACGCTGAACGGCAAACCGCTGGGCGCAGCCGAAGCGAGCGAGCCCTTTGTCTTCAACTTTGCTGGCGTGAAGTTCGAGCCGGGCGAGCTGCGCGCGGTCGGGCTGGACAAGGACGGCCACAAGGTCTGTGAGGATGTGCGCGTCACGGCAGGCGCGCCGGCTGGGTTGAAGCTCAGTGTGCAGACGCATCCGCAAGGCCTGCAGGCCGATGGCGCGGACCTGGCGCTGGTGCAGGTGGAGGCAGTGGACGCCGCCGGCCGCCGCAACCCGGTCGCACTGGACACCGTGAAGTTCACCCTCGACGGCCCGGCCGAATGGCGAGGCGGCATCGCGCAGGGGCCGGGCAACCACGTGTTGGCGAAGGAGCTGCCCGTGGAGGGCGGCGTCAATCGCGTGCTGGTGCGCAGCACGACCGAGGCAGGCGTCATCAAGCTGCGCGCCGAGGCTGCGGGGCTGGCGCCTGCAACGCTCGAACTGCGCTCGCAGGCGGTGAAGGCGAGCGGCGGGCTGAGCACACGTTTCCCGGCCGATGGCGTGCCACCGCAGTCCACGCGCGGCCCGACGCCGGCGACGCCGTCGTTCACCGTCAGCCGCATCGCCGTGCCGGTGGCTTCGGTGGAGGCCGACAGCGGCACGCCCGCACATGCCACCGACGACGACGAATCGACCTCGTGGACCAGCGCCTCCGGCAAGGGCGCCATCCGCTTTCGCCTCGCCGAGACGACGACGCTGAGCGAGATCACGCTCAAGCTCGGTGGCTGGCGCGAACGCCGCTACCCGCTGCGCATCAGCGTCGACGGCACCGAGGTCTGGCGCGGCCTGACCGAGCGCAGCCTGGGCTATGTGACGCTGTCGCTCAAAGCCCAGCGCGGTCAGACAGTCAGCATCGAACTGACCGGCGAAGCCGAAGGCGGTGCAGCGACTGTCAACACCGAAGTCGCCAACCAGAAGATCGTCGACACCGGTGCCGCCAGTCTCGGGCGCGGCGTCTTGTCCATCGTCGAAGCCGAGTTCTACAAACTGCCATGACCACCTCACGCCGCAGCTGGCTGCAACAACAACTCGCGCAGGCCGGTCTTCTGCAAGCCGGCCTGCCGCTGCTTGCCCTGCCTGCGGCACACGCGCAGACGCCCGCACCCAACCCGCTGCGCCTCTGGTACCGCCGCCCCGCCGACGAATGGACGCAGGCACTGCCGGTGGGCAACGGGCGGCTGGGCGCGATGGTGTTCGGCGGCACGCACACCGAGCGGCTGCAGCTCAACGAGAGCAGCTTCTTCGCCGGGGGCCCCTACGACACCACCAACCCACGCGCCCGCGAGGGCCTGCCCAAGGTGCGCGAGCTGGTCTTCGCCGGCCGCTACGCCGAGGCCGAGAAGCTGGCCAACGAGACGCTGCTGGGCGTGCCCAACCGGCAGATGCCCTACCAGCCGCTGGCGGAGCTCTTGCTCGTCTTTCCCGGCCTGGACGGCGTGCGCGGCTACGAGCGCAGCCTGGACCTGGACGAGGCCGTGGCGCAGACGCGCTTTCGCGCCGGCAGCGCGACGCTGACGCGCGAGGTCTTTGCCTCGGCGGCCGACCAGCTCATCGTCGTGCGCCTGGCCGCCGACAAGCCGAAGTGGATCAGCGCCGACATCACGCTGACCGCGCCGCACCAGCAGCGCAGCGGCGGGGAAAGCGGCCACACGCTGTGGGTGGCGGGCATGAGCCCGACGGTGCAGGGCATCGAAGGGCGGCTGCCGTTCGAGTGCCGGCTGCAGGTCGTCGCGCACGGCGGCAGGCTCGTGGCACGCGACGGCGGCCTGCAGGTGCAGGGCGCCGACGAGGTCTTCATCCTGCTCGCCGGCGCGACGGGCTACAAGCGCTTCGACGACGTCTCCGGCGACCCCGCGGCAGCGAACAAGGCGACGCTGGCGTCGGCCATCGCCCGCGGCCCGGATGCCCTGCGCGCAGCCCACCGCGAAGATCACCAGAAGCTGTTCCGCCGCGTCGCGCTCGACCTGGGCACCGGCTCCAACGGCACGCTGCCGACCGACGAGCGCATCGCCCGTTTCGCCGAAGGGCAGGACCCCGGCCTGGCCTCGCTCTACCTGCAGTACGGCCGATATCTGCTGCTGGCCAGCTCGCGGCCGGGCAGCCGCTTCCCGGCCAATCTGCAGGGTCTCTGGAATGAGAAGGTCAACCCGTCCTGGGGGTCCAAATGGACCATCAACATCAACACGGAGATGAACTACTGGCCAGCCGAGGTCTGCAGCATCGGCGAGACCGTCGAGCCGCTGTTCGCCATGGTGGAGGACCTCGCCGTCACCGGGGCTCGGGTGGCCCGCGCGATGTACGACGCGCCGGGCTGGGTGGCCTTCCACAACACCGACGGCTGGCGCGTGGCCGCCCCGACCGACGGCGCCAAATGGGGTCTGTGGCCCATGGGCGGCGTGTGGCTGGTGAACACCTTGTGGCAGAGCTGGCTGTTCCGGCGTGACCCGGCGCTGCTGAAGCGCCTGTACCCGCTGCTGAAGGGCGCCGCCGAGTTCCAGCTCGCCACGCTGGTGAAAGACCCGAAGAGCGGCTTCATGGTCACCAACCCCAGCGTGTCGCCGGAGAACAGCCATCCGCACGGCTCGTCTGTCTGCGCCGGCCCGGCAATGGACAGCCAGCTGCTGCGCGACCTGTTCGCCCACTGCGCCGAAGCGGCCCGCGAGCTGCGCACCGACCGCCCCTTCGCCAAGGCCTGCGAAGCCATGCGCGACCGCCTGCCTCCTGATCGCATCGGCGCCGCCGGCCAGCTGCAGGAGTGGCAGGAAGACTGGGACCTGCAGGCGCCCGAGCTGCAGCACCGGCATGTGTCCCATCTCTACGCGCTTTACCCGTCGGACCAGATCACGCCCGAGGACACGCCGGCCCTGGCCGCCGCCGCCCGCAATGTGCTGGATCGCCGCGGCGACGACACCACGGGCTGGGGCATCGGCTGGCGCATCAACCTGTTCACGCGGCTCAAGGACGGCGACCACGCCTACGCCACGCTGCAGCGCCTCCTGCAGCCCAGCCGCAGCTACGCCAACCTGTTCGACGCCCATCCGCCCTTCCAGATCGACGGCAACTTCGGCGGCGGCCAGGGCCGGCGTGTCCTCGGGCGTGATCTGGTCCGACGGGTAAAGCGCGTAGAGATGGGACAC
>SEEY01000322.1 GCA_004211235.1 Rubrivivax sp. | reverse complement strand
ACGCGCAGCTGACCCAGGCCGCCGTGGCGCACAGCGACGACATGGTGGCGAAGAACTTCTTCGACCACGTCGGCAGCAACGGCAGCACCCTCGGCACCCGCGTGACGGCCGCCGGCTACACGTGGAGCAGCGTCGGCGAGAACATCGCCGCCGGCCAGACCAGCGTGGCCGAGGTGGTGGACGGCTGGATGAAGAGCGAAGGCCACTGCGCCAACCTGATGAACGCCGGCTTTCGCGACATCGGCGTGGCCTGCGTGGCGGGTGGCGCCAGCAATACCTACCGGACTTACTGGACGCAGGATTTCGGCACGCCGCGTTGACAGGGGAACCCGCTGAACGGATAGGCTGCGCATCCGCGAACCGACTTCAGGAGCTCCCATGAAACGCGTCACCGGCATCGGCGGCATCTTCTTCAAGGCAAAGGATCCCGAGGCCTTGAACGCCTGGTATCAGCGTCACCTCGGTCTGAACGTCAGCGAATGGGGCGGCGCGACTTTCCAGTGGGCCGACGACAACCCGAGTGGCGCCGGCATGACGCTGTGGACGCCGTTCAAGGCGGACACGGATTACTTCGCACCGAGCAGCGCGCCCTTCATGATCAATTTCCGCGTCGCGGACCTGCATGCGCTGCTGGCGGCGCTGCGGGCCGAAGGATGCGACGTGCAGGACAAGGTCGACGAGTCCGAGTACGGCAAGTTCGGCTGGGTGATGGACCCGGAGGGCAACAAGGTCGAGCTGTGGGAACCGCCGGCGGGGCAGTGAGGATGCTGCCCCATCCAGCGGCACCAACCTCACGGGCGGGCGCATGACCAACCGCCTCGCCAGCTGCAGCTGCGGCAAGCTGTCGGCCCAGGTGGAGGGCGAACCGATCCGCGTGTCGGTCTGCCATTGCCTGGCCTGCCAGCGCCGCACAGGCAGTGTCTTTGCCGCCCAGGCGCGATTCAGCCGGGCCAACGTGACGACCCGTGGCGAGGGCAAGCAGTTCGTGCGGGTCGGCGACGAGGGATCGGCGGCGACCTTCACCTTCTGTGCCGATTGCGGCGCGACCGTCTGGTACGTGACGGCCGGCAACGACGACATGATCGCCATCCCCGTGGGTGCCTTCGCGGACCCGGCCTTCCCACGCCCGACCTTCTCGGTCTATGAAGAGCGCATGCACGGTTGGGTTGTCATGCCGTCGGACATCGAGCACATGGATTAGCCGCCGGCTCCGGCCTTCAGCCGGCGTTCTTGAGCTTGTGCCGCTGCGAGAAGCAATACACCAGCGGCACCGCGACGCCGGCCAGCACCGCGGCAGAGCCCGCCGCAACGGCCACATGGAAGGGCGCGAACATCCACAGCCCCGCATAGGCGAGCCCACCGAGGGTGATGCTCCAGCCGCCGAGCCGGCTCACCTTGCGGGCCAACGCGTCCGGGAAAAAGCGTTTGGGCATGCGGTTGCCGTACCAGGCGATCATGAAACCGTTCAGGCAGATGACCACGCGGGTGACGGTGTCGCTGTCCACGTAGCCCTGCCTGCGCGCCCAGGTCATCGCGAGCGCCACGGCGACGATGCCGCCGCCCCAGGCGAGGCCAGCGATCAGGTCGTTTTTCATCGTGCAGTCTCCTTGGCGGCTTGCGGCACACCCGAGCCAGCGCCCGGGTCGAACGAATGGACGAAGCCGAGCAGCGCCTCTTCGAGCACCGACAGCTTCAGGTGGTAGATGACGGACGTGCCCTCCCTCTCGGTGTGCACGAGGTCAGCCTCCTTCAACACCGCGAAGTGGGCAGACATGGTGGACTTGGCCACGGTGAACTGATCGCTCAGCTCGCCCGCGCTCAAGGGGCCCTCGCGCAGCAGCAGCAGCACCTGCCGGCGGGTGGGATCGGACAACGCTTTGAATACGAGGCTCATGGTTCGATGATTAGCCAATCATCGAAACAAGTCAAGCGCTGGCAACGACAGCAGCGCCGCTGCCTCCCTCACGCCTCGGCGTTCAGAACTGCAGGAAGCTGAAGCCCGCCCCGATGCTGTTCTGGCGGAAGTTGTAGTCGGTCAGCGTCTCGCCATAACCGCGGAAGGCCTGCACATACCAGCGCAGGCCGTTGGGCTGGTCGCCGAAGACCGGATAGGTCCATTCGAATTGCAGGGCGCCGTACTTGGCGTCCTTGAGCGTCGTGCGGTAGAGCAGCTGCGCGGTGTGCTTGCCGTGTGCCCAGTTGAGCTGGAACTCGCCCCGGCCGCGGAAGTTGACGAGGTCGGGGTTGTTGTCGGTCGACGCGTCCTCCTTCAGCCGGCGCAGGAAACGCGTGATGAGCGACCAGTCGCCACGCTCGAACCCGGCTGCGAGGTTGATGCGGTTCCAGCTGCGCGACAGCGGGTCGGACTGGCCATTGGACTGGTGCGCCAGGCCCAGCTGCGTGTAGCGCCACTGCCAGCCGAAGGGCAGCTCGCGCAGCCCCTGCGGTGTCGGCGCGATGTAGATCAGCTCGGGCTCGTAGTCGGAATTGCGGAAAGGCTTGGAGTCCTTGCCGTTCCAGATCTGCCACATGGCCTGCTGTGTGAACGCGGCCCAGAGATCGCCGCCTGGAAGAAGCACGTCCTGAGCGAGCTTGGTGCGCAGCGAGAACTGGAACTTGGCCTCCTCGCGCCGGTAGTTCGGCAGCTCCACGGCGGCCTGGTTGGGCGACTGCGGCGCGCGGTTGATGCGGCTGGTGCGATGCAGCGGCAGCACGTAGTTGGGCCGGTAGCCGAGGAGATTGAACACGCCGCGCTTGTCCTGGGCGTCAAGCTCCCAGAACTTGGACATGAGGCTGGGCGGCTCGCTCCGTTCGGCAGCGGCGGCCACCGGCGCGGCGGCGCCCGTGGGCGCGAGCAACGACGTCGCCGCCGGCGCAGAGGCGCCATTCGCCGGTGTGTCGACCTGGGCGGGCAGCTCGGCAGCCGGCGCGCGGCCCATCGCCTTGTCGTAGCAGGCCAGGCGGTCGGCAGAAGGGCCGATCTGCACGCAGGCATCGAGCGGCGCCGTCGGCTGGCTCGGCTGGCTTGGCTGGCCTGCGGGACTTTGTGGGCTCAGCGACGTCTGAGCGGCGAGCGGCGGCGCCAGCAGGGCCAACAGCAGCCCTGCGCCAGGGGGACACCACCGGTGTCGAGTTGACGGCACGCGCATTCATCCTCCCTTGTTGTTGATCGGCGCCAGCCGCGTTGCCGGCGCACGGTCGGCGAGTCTAGGGACGGCGCGCGCGGACGCCTGCCAGCGCGCATGCGCTGCGCTTGTAGGCCTGCAGGAGGCGCCGGCCTGACCGGCATGAACTGGTGCGCCCCGCCCCAAGGTGATGCGCCCGGCACGCGTTGACCCGCTTTCACTGCCCGCGCCGCGGATGTGGACCGACGAAGGCCACTGGCACGCTTGATGCTGGAGTACCGACTTGTATACCAACGAGCGCGCCGATGACCGAGCGATCCCTCCTGACCCTTGACGACTGGCATCGAGCCTATCTAGACGGCGCCGCACCCCGCGAACTGCTGAGCGCCCAGGCCGCCAGCCTCGGCCGTCAAGACGCAGCGGCCTGGATCCACCGCGCCAGCGCCGCGGAACTGGAGCCGCATATCGCGGCGCTGGAAGCGCAGCTGAGCGCCACACCCAACCGTGCCGAGTTGCTGACGCGCCTGCCGTTGTTCGGCGTGCCCTTTGCCGCGAAGGACAACATCGACGTCGCCGGCCTGCCCACCACGGCGGCCTGCCCGGCTTTCAGCTACTTGCCGGCCGCCAACGCCAACGTCGTGCAGCGCCTGGTCGACAAGGGCGCCGTCTGCCTCGGCAAGACCAACCTCGACCAGTTCGCCACTGGCCTGGTCGGGGCGCGCTCGCCTTACGGCCGGCCCGTCAGCGCCTTCGATGCGCAGCGAGTCAGCGGCGGTTCCAGCTCGGGCTCGGCGGTGGCGGTGGCGCGTGCCGAAGTGCCGTTCTCGCTCGGCACGGATACGGCCGGGTCGGGTCGCGTGCCGGCCGGCTTCAACAACCTCGTCGGCCTGAAGCCCACACCCGGGCGCGTCGGCACCAGCGGCGTGCTGCCGGCCTGCCGGACGCTGGACTGCGTGTCGGTGTTCGCCCTGACCGTTGAAGATGCGGCGGCCGTGCTGGCCATCATCGAGGGCCCCGACCGGCAAGACGCCTACAGCCACTTCCAGCCCGGCCCGCCGCGGCTGCCCGGGCGTCTGCGTATCGGCGTGCCGGTGGCGCCGGACCTCAGCGCCGATTACGCGCCCGGCTGGGCGCTGGCGCTGCAACGGGCCCGTGAGCTGGGGCATGACGTCGTGCCGATGGACTTCACGCCGCTGCACGACGTGGCGGACCTGCTCTACAACGGCCCCTGGGTGGCGGAGCGCCATGCGGTCGTGCAGGCGCTGCTGGCCAGCGACCCCGAAGCCATCGAGCCGACGGTGCGGCGCGTCATCGAACGCGCCATCGGTCTCACGGCCACCGAAACCTTCCAGGCGCAGTACACGCTGCGTGCCGCGCAGCGCGACACGGCCGCCGTCTGGCAGCAGGTGGACCTGCTGATGGTGCCCACCGCGCCCAACCACCCGGGCTTTGCCGAGCTGGATGCCGACCCCATCGGCGTGAATGCGCGGTTGGGTCGCTACACCAACTTCGTCAACCTGCTGGGCTGGTGCGCGCTGGCGCTGCCGGCGAGCATCGACGCGCAAGGCCTGCCTTTCGGCGTCACCTTCATCGCGCCGGAGAACGCCGACGCCGCCCTCGCCCGCTTCGGCGTCGCCTGGCAGTCGGCCCTGACCCTGCCGCTCGGCGCGACCGGCGCGCGGCGCCTGTCGGGCACCGCCGGCGGCTGGCCTGCCGCCGAGGCGATGACGCTGCCGCTGGCGGTCGTCGGCGCGCACCTGTCCGGCATGCCCTTGAACAGCCAGCTCACCGAGCGCGGCGCCACGCTGCGCGAGGCGACGACGACGGCGCCCTGCTACCGCCTGCACGCGCTGCGCGGCACGGTGCCGACCAAGCCCGGCCTGCAACGCGTGGCCGAAGGCGGCGCCGCCATCGCGGTGGAGGTCTGGAACGTGCCGCTGCGCCAGGTGGGTTCGCTGCTCGCGCTGATCCCGCCGCCCCTGGGCCTGGGCAGCGTGCTGCTGGCCGACGGCAGCACCGTGCACGGCTTCATCTGCGAAGGCTATGCACTGGCCGGTGCCACCGACATCACGTCCCACGGCGGCTGGCGCGCCTTCATCACCAGCCAGCGTCGCGCCTGAACGCCCCGCCTTTTCGATCACCCAAGGAGCCGATCCATGACCCATTCATTCAAGCC
>SEEY01000321.1 GCA_004211235.1 Rubrivivax sp. | reverse complement strand
CGCGGTCGTGTGCGGTTCAGGGCCTCTTCTTTGGTGACTTTCTTCTGGCCCCGCAGAAGAAAGTTACCCCGCCGCCGGGCGGGACTCCCGGCAATGCAGCGATCAACAGCTCTCTCCGCAACGGCAAGCGCGGTCGCAGCGCCCGCAGCCGCAGCCCGTCGAAAATGATCAACGCCTCTGCGGAGGCAGACCGCCCAGTGCCGAGACCAGACGGGCATGGGCTTCGAGGTCGACGGGTCTCATCTTGGGTTCCACCCTCGCCGGGTACTCGCCCAGATAGTTCCCGCCCTTCCAGTTCTTCAAAGGCCGCACCGGCCGCGGCATGAAGCCGCCCCCGCAGTTGGGGCAGACATTGCCAAGCAGGCCCTCCGCGCAGGCCGCGCAGAAGGTGCACTCGAAGCTGCAGATGCGGGCTTCGAGCGAGTCGGGGGCGAGCGTCGCTGCGCAGTGTTCGCAGCTGGGGCGGAGTTCCAATGCCATCAGCGCTGCGTCCGGTAAGGCTCGTCCTCGATGATGAAGTCCTGCTCGCGCAGCGAGTCGGCCACCCAGTCTTCCACCGCCGGATGTGCGAGCAAGGCATCGCGATAGGCCGCGGCAACGTCGGAGACCGGCAGGCCGAAGCGGCTGAGGCGCACTGCGACTGGCGCGAAATAGGCGTCCGCGGCGCTGAACTCGCCGAACAGGAAAGGCCCGCCGCTGGTCTGCAGCGCATCGCCCCACGCCGCCTCCAGCCGCGCCACGTCGGCCCGCAGTGCCTCGTCCTCGGCCCACAGCTTCTGGCCGACCTCGGGCAGGAAGGCTTCGATGTTCATCGGGCAGACGGTGCGCAGCCGCGTGAAGCCGGCGTGCATCTCCGCGCACAGGCTGCGGGCGCGGGCGCGGGCCTTCACGTCGCGCGGCCAGACGGCCTTGTCGGGATGGCGGTCGGCGATGTACTCGGCGATGGCCAGCGTGTCCCAGACGGTGAAGCCGTCGTCCTCCACGAGCACCGGCACGCGCTGCGTCGGCGTGATGGTCGAGATGACGCGGTACCACTCGGAGCCCGGCGTGAAGTCGAAGCGCAGCTTCACTTCCTCGAACGGAATGCCGAAGGCCGCCAGCAGCACGCCGCTGCGCATGGACCAGGAGGAGTAGTTCTTGTTGCCGATGTAGAGCTTCATGGGGCCTCGCGAATGACGGCGGCCAGCTTAGGCGCAGCGCGTCGCTTCAGCGATGAGCAATCCGCAACGCATTGATGCGCGCTCAGTGCCTGGCGCGCCACGCCTCCAGCCGAGCCACGCCGTGACCGGGGCTCAGATAGGCCGGCAGCACCGACTCCAGCGACGCCGGCGTGATGCCCAGCTCGGCCAGGCCGGGCAGGCCGCCGGCGGGCACATTCGGCACGCTCAGCGAGGCGAGGTTGTCGCGTGACAGCAGCGGCTCGCCGGGCAGGCATTCCATCGCCAGCGCCTGCAGCGCGGCCAGCGGCCCGGGCAGCGGCAGCACCGCACGCTGATGGCCTGAGAGGCGACCGGCCAGCCGCACCAGCTGCGCCAACGTCAGCTCCCGCGGGCCGGCGATCTCGTAGGTCTGGCCGATGGCGTCGCCGCGCAGCAGCACTTCCACGAGTGCGCGTGCCAGGTCTTGCACCCACACCGGCTGCAGCCGCGCGTCGGCGCCGCCCAGCGGCATCAGCGGGAACAGCCGCTGCAGCCGCGCGAACAGGTTGAGGCTCTTGTCGCCCTCGCCGAACACCAGCGACGGCCGCAGCAGCGTCAGGTCCAGCGCGCCGGTCTGCGTGGCCACCTGCAGCACCGCCTCCCCGGCCGCCTTGCTGCGCAGATAGCGCGACGGCGCCTGCTCTGCCACGCCCAGTGCGCTGACATGCACGAGCCGGCGAGCGCCCGCGGCATGCATGGCCGCGGCAATGCGCCGGGGCAGATCCACATGCACATGCTCGAAGGCGGCCGCGCTGCCCTGCAGGACGGCGATCAGGTTGACGACGGCGTCATGGCCCGGCACCAGCGCCGGCAGGTCGCGGAAGACATCGGCCTGCACGACCGTGACGCCCGGCAGGCTCTGCACGCATTGGGCATGCGGCAGGCGGCGGGTCGGCACGGTGATGCGTGCCGCACCGCCGAGCCGGCGGACGAGCTGCTCGCACAGCGCACGGCCGACGAAGCCGCTGCCACCAAGGATCAGGAACGAGGTCGGGCTCAAGGGGCGGTCTCCAGCGGTCGGCGAGGGGTTCGCCTTGCAAGGCCCGCAGCTTACGAGACTGCTGGCGGCGCCGCGGGCGGCCACAGCGGCACCGGCCGGGCGACGGCGTAGCCCTGGGCGTAGTCGACGCCGATGCGGCGCAGCGCCTGCACGATGGCGTCGCTCTCGGCGTACTCGGCCACGGTGCGCATGCCCATCAGGTGGCCGATGCGGTTGATGGACTCGGTCATCGCCAGGTCGACGTCGTCCTGGCAGATCTTGCGGATGAAGCCGCCGTCGATCTTCAGGTAGTCCACCGGCAGATGCTTGAGGTAGCCGAAGGAGCTCATGCCGGTGCCGAAGTCGTCCAGCGCGAAGCGGATGCCCAGCGCCTGGCAGGCGCGCATGAAGTCGGCGGCGTGGCGCAGGTTATTGATCGCCGACGTCTCGGTGATCTCGAAGCAGATCGCGCCCTCCGGCAGGCTGTGCAGCGCGAACTGCTGGCTGACGAAGTCCAGCAGGCCCGGCGAATTGAGCGATGTCGCGGACAGGTTGATGGCGCAGGTGAAGCGGCCGCCGCCCCGGGCGGCGAGCAGTTCGCCATAGTGGGAGAACACCGTGCGGATCACCCAGCGGTCGATGGCGGGCATCAGGTTGAAGCGCTCCGCGGCGGGCAGAAAGCTGCCGGGCTGGATCAGCCGGCCCTGCTCGTCCACCATGCGCAGCAGCGCTTCGAGGTGCGCGGCGCCCTCGGCGGCCGGCGTCAGGCCGAGATACGGCTGGCCGTACAGCACGAAGCGGTTCTCGGACAGTGCCGCGTTGATGCGCGCCACCCAGCCGACCTCCTGTCGGCGGGACTCGAGGTCGAGGTCGCCGCGACGGTAGACGCAGCAGCGCCCGCGGCCCTGCGCCTTGGCCCAGTAGCAGGCGGTGTCAGCCGCGCCCAAGGCCTCAGCCGCGCTGGCATCGCTCGCCACGGCAGCGATGCCGATGCTGACGCCGACGTTGAAGACCTTGCTCTCCCAGTGGAAGCGGAAGTCCGACACCGCGGCCAGCAGGTCGGCGCAGATGATCTCGGCCCGGTCCACCGAGCAACCTTCCAGCAGCAGGCCGAACTCGTCGCCGCCCAGCCGGGCCAGCGTGTCGGACTCACGGATGCCGGCCCTGAGCTGTGCGGCGAAGCGCTTCAGCAGTTCGTCTCCAGCAGCATGGCCGCAGGTGTCGTTGACGACCTTGAACTGGTCCATGTCCAGGTAGCACACGACGTGCTGCCTGCCCTGGTCGCCGGCACTCTTCACGGCCATGCCGACCAGGTGCTCGAACTCGCGGCGGTTGGCCAGGCCGGTCAGGCTGTCGTGCGTGGCCTCCCAGGCGCGCTGGCGGGCCAGGCTGCGCGAAGCGCCGACATCGCGGAACACCAGCACGCCGCCGGTGATGCGGCCGTCCGGGTCCCGGATGGGCGCGGCGCTGTCGTCGATGCTCAGGCATTCGCCGTCGCGCCGGATCAGGTCGATCTCGCGGCCGAAGGAGACGATGCGGCCCTCGGCCAGGGCCAGCGGCATGGCGCTGGCCACCGGCTGGCGGCTGTGGGCGTCCACCAGCCGCAGCACCTCGGCCAGCGTGCGGGTGCGCGCCTTGTCGAGTGACCAGCCCGACAGTCGCTCGGCGACCGGGTTCATGAACTCGATGCGGGTCAGCTCGTCGGTGGTGATCACCGCGTCGCCGATGGAATGCAGCGTGACCTCGGCGCGCTGGGTCTGTGCGAACAGCGCCTTGGTCGTGCGGCGCAGCGCGCGCAGCGGCAGGGTGCGCAGCGCGTAGAACACGAGCAGGCCCAGCGCCAGCCCGGCCAGTGCGGCCCTGAGGCTGCCCCGGATCAGCGGGCGCAGCGAGTCCGTCACGTCGATGCGGCCGGCAATGCGGGTGGCGTCGAAGAGCGCCTGCGAGCGCCGCAGCACCGGCGTGGCCGGAGTCGCGCCGACGGTGGTCAGCAGTTCGCCGTGTTCGTCGAACACCAGCACCTGCTCGGTCTCCAGCGGCACGGGCTCGCGAGCCAGCAGCCCTTGCAGGCGGTTCTCCGCAAATTGCCAGGTGTCCGGCGCGGCGGTGATGACGTTGCTCAAGGCGGTGGCCTTGACCCGCGCCTTGAACTGCAGCTGTTCGCTGAAGTCACGGTGGACGACGAAGGCATAGCCGGCCGGCAATGCCAGCGCCACCGCGACGGCCACCAGCAGCGCCACGCGGCTGACGACGTCTTCCAGATGACTCGCTCCGGCAACCATGCGGGGTCGGTGTCGAACGCTGCGCGTCAGGGTACCCAATGCCCGGTACGCGCCAGCAGCTCGCGCCCGGCCGGCGACGTGAGGAAGGCGATGAAGCGCCGCACCTCCGCCGACGGCTCGGCCCGCACCACGTAGTACAGGCGCTTGGCATGCGGGTACTTGCCCGAGGCGCCGTTGGCCACGGTCGGCTCGACGCCGTCCAGCGCCAGCGCCCGCAGCGCCCGCTCCTCCGACAGGATCAGGCACAGCGTCGTCACGCCGAGGGCGCCGGGAATGCTCTCCAGCTTGTCGGCGGTCTCCTGGTCGTTGGTGGCGAAGGGCATGCCGGGGCGCTTCTCGGCGACGGCCAGCGCCTGGTCGAGCGCGGCCGACATTTGCCGCACCTGCCGGGTGTTGTCGTCGCCGGCCTGGCGCAGCACGGGGCGGATCTGCGTGCCGTCGGGCCAGGTGGTGAGCTGGCCGGTGTAGATGCTGGCGATCTGGTCCAGCGTCAGGCCGGTGGCCTTGGTCTTGAGGCCGGTGGCAAAGACCAGTGGCGAGCGTGCGTATTCGGTGGAGACGGTGCCGGTGCGGGCCTCATCCTCGGTCAGCGGCCGCGAGCCCAGACCGATGTCGATGGCGCCCTTGGGAACGGCCTTGATGGCCCCGCTCGTGCCCAGGCTGGGCAGCACGGTGACCTGAATGTCGGGATTCTTCCTGGTGAAGGCGTTGCCGATCAGCCGCATGGCGCCGAGCGCATTGCCCGTGCCACCGAGCCGGAGCTCGGACGCCGCCGCCAGTCCGCAGGCCCCGAGCGACAAGCAAAGGACGAACAGGCGCAGCGCGCTGGGGCGGGCGGGTTGCAGGG
>SEEY01001163.1 GCA_004211235.1 Rubrivivax sp. | reverse complement strand
GGCCGTAGATGCCGTGGGCGGCGTTGCTGGCGAACACGGGGCCGGGCGACTTGCGCCAGCTTGCTGCGTCCAGCAGATCGGCGCCGGCATCGGCCCACAGCAGGCCGAGGCAGTATTCCGCGCCCGTGCCTGCGGCCGAATAGGCGATGAACACCCGGCCGCCATGCTCGAGCACGGCCGGCGCTTCGTTGACGTGATGGCGCACCCGCTCCCAGGCGTACTCCGGCGTGCTGAGGCGCACCTGCGGGCCTTCGAGCTCGATGGGACTCTTCATTCGCGACAGGAACAGATCGGTGCCGTGGGGCTTCTTCGCCGGGTCGGCCTGTGCCCAGGCCATGTAGCGCTGGCCTCGGTGCTCGAAGACGGTGGCGTCGAGCGTGAAGCTCTCCCACTGCGTGCGCACCTGGCCGCGCTCGATCCACTCGCCCTGCAGCGGGTCGGCGGCGGTGTTTTCCAGCACCCAGAGGCGGATCTTCCAAGGGTCCGTCGCCTCTCCGGCGCTGAAGTAGATGAACCAGCGGCCGTCGATGGCGTGCAGTTCCGGCGCCCAGATGTGGCGGCTCATCGGGCCGCTGTCGTGCTTGCGCCAGACGACCCGGGGTTCGGCGGTGGCCAGGCCCGCCACGCTGCGCGCGCGGCGCAGTTCCAGCCGGTCGTACTCGGGCACGGTGGCCATCAGGTAGTACCAGCCGTCGCTGTGGCGCAGCACCTGCGGGTCGGCGCGCTGCGGGATGAGCGGATTCGGCCAGGGCGACGCCGCCGCCGGGGTCGACGGCGCCTGTGCGAGCGCCGGCAGCGCCGGGCCGAGAAGTGCGGCGGCGAACGCGCGGCGTCGGGAGATGAGGTCGGTCAAGGTCAGGGTTCCGTGGGCTGGGTGGGCGCAGTGCGCTGTGCGCGGTAGTGCTCGGCCAGCACGTCGAAGGCCTGCTTGCGCTGGCCGGTCTCGGACATCAGGCCCTTGCGGTTCCAGCCGTTCTGGAAGACGGGGTGCTCGCGGCGCGGCGAGCGGAAGTCCTTCAGCACCCAGGGTGACAGGCCGCGCAGGTTGGGAATGGCGCCGAGCATCTTCAGCGTGGCGCGGTAGTAGGC
>SEEY01000320.1 GCA_004211235.1 Rubrivivax sp. | reverse complement strand
CCGCGGCCCCACCTTCGGAGACACCCATGAAAACCAAGATCCTCCTCGGTGCCGCAGCCACCCTCCTCGCCAGCAGTGGCGCGTTCGCACAAGCGGCCGGCAGCATCGTCGTCTACGGCGGCGCGGCCCAGATCAGCCCCCAGGTCGACAGCGGCGACCTGACCGCACCCAGCCTGGCCGGCACCAAGATCGACGTCAAGAAGGCCAGCTCCTTCGTCGGCGGCGTGACCTACTACTGGACCGACAACATCAGCATCGACCTGCCCATCGCGGTGCCGTTCAAGCATGACGTCGTCGGCGCTGGCGCAATCCAGGGCACGGGCAAGCTCGGCACCGTCAAGTCCTTGCCGATCACCTTGCTCGCGCAGTACCGTTTCGGTGACGCGAACAGCGCGCTCCGGCCTTTTGTCGGTGCCGGACCGACCTACGGCTACTTCTTCAAGCCGCGCGCCACGGCGACGCTGTCGGGCATCACCGGTGGCACGACGGCCAACCCGACGACGCTGTCCATGAAGAGACGACTCGGCGCAACGCTGGAGGCAGGGGTCGCCTACAACGTCACCAAGGACTGGTCCGCCAGCCTGTCGGTCACCAAGACCTTCATCAAGACGACCGGCAGCCTGTCCACCGGCCAGACCATCGAGACGTCGCTGGACCCGGTGTCCATCAAGTTCGGGGTGGGCTACCGGTTCTGAACCGGTCCGCCACGTTCGATCAAGGGAGCCTGCGGGCTCCCTTTTTCATGCGCGACATTCAGCGCAGGGACAGCTGTCAGGTTGAGCCGCTGGTTTGCGACTCACCGGCATGAAGCTCATCCCTCTGCTGTTGGCGTTGGCCATACCGCTCGCCGCATCCGCCCAGACCTGCCCGGCAACCACCGTGCAGAGCGGCGCCGCCGTGCCGCGCGTCGTCGAGCTCTACACGTCGGAGGGCTGCTCCTCCTGCCCGCCGGCCGACCGCTGGCTGAGTTCGCTGAAGCGCCATCCTGGCGTGATCACGGCGGCCTTCCATGTCGACTACTGGAACGGCCTCGGCTGGCCGGACCGCTTCTCCAGCCCCGCCTTCACCGAGCGGCAGCAGCAGGGCGTGGGTGTGAACGGCGCGCGCCAGGCCTACACGCCGCAGATCGTCGTCAACGGGCGGGACTGGCGCGGCGCCAACCTGCCGGCGGGACCGACCGAGTCGGCCCGTGTGAAGCTCGGCTGGGCGCGCCTGGCCAGCGGGGAGCTGCGCCTGACCGCCGAGGCGCTGGCCGGCGCGCCGGGCCGCATCCAGGTCTGGTGGGTGCGCGTGGAAGACGGCCACCAGAGCCGCGTCCGCGCCGGCGAGAACCGCGGCGAGACGCTGAACCACGACAGCGTCGTGCGCGAGTACGCGCGGCTGCCGGCCTGGGATGGCCACGCTCGCGGCGAATGGCCGGTGCCCGTCCATGCGGGAGAGCCGGGGCATCCGAGCCGCTGGATCGCCGTGGCGAGCGATGCGCAGACCGGGGCGGTGCTGCAGGCGCTTGAAATCGGCTGCTGAGCCGCGTCGCCGGGGTTGCGTTTTGGCATAGTCAGCCGCTGACCTGAAGTTGCTGCGTTGGAAGGACCCTGATGAACGATGTGGTTTCACCGAAGACGGTTGCTGCCGGCCTCGCGGAGCGCTGGTCGCCGCGCGTCGTCGCTGAGCTGGACGACTCGTTCGTCAAGGTGGCCAAGGTCCAGGGCTCGCTCACCTGGCACAGCCACGACGACGAAGACGAGCTGTTCTACATCCTCAAGGGGTCGCTGACCATCGAGATGGAAGACCGCACCGTCGTGCTGCAGGAAGGCGACGCCTTCGTGGTGCCCAAAGGCGTGCGGCACAACCCGGTCGCAGAGCAGGAGTGCCACCTCATGCTGATCGAACGGAAGTCGACCCTGCACACCGGCAGCGAAGTCACCGACAAGACGCGCAGCCTGGCCGAGCAGCTGCGTCCGGTATGACCATGCGGAGTCAACAAGTGCTCGGCGCAGCGGCAGTTGCGGCCGCATTGGTCGGCTGCGGCAAGACATCGCCAGAGCCCGTGGCGCCGCCTCAATCCACCGCATCGACAGCTGTTGCCTTGCCGACCCGGTGGCTCGGCCGCTGGCAAGGCCCCGAGGGCACCTTCCTGGACATCAGCGGTGGCGCGAATGGCAGCTACCGCGTCACGGTGCAGAACCTGGACGGGCCGCGCAGCTTTGATGCCACGGCTGGTACTGATTGGCTCAGCTTCACGCGAGACGGCATCAACGAAACTCTCCGCGCCGGCAGCGGCGCAGACACGGGCATGAAATGGCTCGCCGACAAGACGGATTGCCTCGTGGTGAAGGCGGGCGAAGGCTACTGCCGGGGTTGATGCACGTCCGCCGCTGCGGGTGTTCATATTCCCGCGCAGGTCGGCGGCAACGGCGAAGGCAGCGGGGGCAAACTGCGCCTCCCTTCCCGTGGAGTGAGCGATGTTCAAGAAACGGGCCTCCGAGGCACTCGGCCTCAGCGACATCGGAGCCATCGTGCCGTCACGCAAGATCGCGGTGAAGGGCCTGGGCGTGACCGGCCAGATGCTCAAGCTCGGCCAGGAGGTCAGCGAGGAGGCGGTCAGCCACCACCACGTGTCGTTGCTCAACACACTGAATGGCGTCGTGCTCGACAAGTTCAGCTGCAAGGTACGGCGGGATGTTTGGGCGGTATATCTGGAATCGACAGCAGTCTTGCTTGAAGTGAAGCCTCAAATGCGAACACTCTTGGGATTGGTCTGCGCCGTTCTCATTACAGCCTGTGCGTCGAAGCCGAGCGGACCTGCGCAAACACCGCCGATTTCAACAGTCCCGTCGACGCCCAGTCACGATATTCCGGATGGCGTCTGGCAGGGGCGCATCGACTGGTCCGGATTTCAAGCCGATGGAACGCCCTCGTCGGGGAGCTACGGGCTGCTCATCGCGGCTTGCAAAGGCACGGCGAGCGTGTGGGCGCAAGATCAAGAAAAGCCGAATCGGTATAGCGCCATCAGCCTGCACATGGCCATTCGGTCGGAAGCAGACACGCATGTCCTTTCGTTCATCAACGCGGCCAGGAAGCAGCCGGATTGGGTCGAGATTCATACCTACTCGTTGCTCGAGGTGACCGCCGACAACGCGAGAGTGCAATGGACCAGGGCAGTGAACAACAGAGATCTGGATCCAAGCCATGGGAACAGAACCTTCTTCCACCATGGAACAGGGGAATTCAAGCGCACTCAGACGACCTGCGATCCACGACTCTTTGAATCAGATAAGCGATAGAGGGAACCGTCGAGCACAGGGTGTCAGGCGATCCCCACCACTTTGTGCATCTGCACCGACAGCCGCCACTGCGGATGCGCCATGCAGTAGGCCACCGCCGCCCTGGTGTGTTCGCGTTGCAGCACCGAGTCCATCGGCTGCAGGAAGAAGTTCTGGAAGTCCAGGCCGGCAAAGCGTTCCGGCTGGGCGAGTGGCTGCGGGTAGACGAGCTTCAGCTCATGGCCCGAGGTCAGTACCAGGGGCGCGTCGGCCTTGGGGCTGACGCAGATCCAGTCCAGCCCCGGCGGCGCGGGTTGCGTGCCGTTCGTCTCGACGGCAATCTCGAAGCCGCGCGCATGCAGCGCGTCGATCAGCGGCGTGTCGAGCTGCAGCAGCGGCTCGCCGCCGGTGCACACCACATACGGTTTGCCACCGCCCGGCCAAGCCTTCGCGACGGCATCCGCCAGCTCATCAGCCGTCGCAAACTTGCCGCCGCCCTCGCCATCCGTGCCGACGAAATCCGTGTCGCAGAAGGTGCAGACCGCCTTCTCGCGGTCCTGCTCGCGGCCGGTCCAGAGGTTGCAGCCGGCAAAGCGGCAGAACACCGCGGCGCGGCCGGCCTGGGCGCCTTCGCCTTGCAGCGTGTAGAACAGTTCTTTAACGCTGTACGTCATACCGGAATCAGCTCTTCCGAATCGGCCCGGCTGACGATCGCGCCCGAGCCGCGCGTCTCGTACAGGTCCACGCGGTCGATCTGCGGCAGCACGCCGCCGCCTTCGCGCAGCACCCAGGCGGCGATGCTTGCCGCGTCGCCATCGGGCAGGCCGGCAATCTCGTACAGCGGATGGTGATCCAGCCGCTTGAAGATCGGGTTGAACAGCGCCTTCACGTCGCCGAAATCCACCGTCCAGCCCATCACCTGGTCCAGCGGCGCGGCCAGGTGCAACCTCAAGGTGAAGGTGTGCCCGTGTGTGCTGGCCAGCGGATGGCCGTCGGGCGCCTGGCGCAGGCGAACGGCGCTGTCGAGCGTCATCTCCTTCCAGATGCGATAGCTCTGGCCGTTGAAGTTGGCGCCGCTGGAGCCGGTCTCGTAGACGGTCACCCAGCTCAGCTCCGGCAGCTCGGGCTTGAGCCTTTGCCACAGCCATGCGGAGATGTTCTCGCTGGTCGGGTTCTGCAGGCCGGCGATGTCGTTGAGACAGCGGTAGTTCAGCGCGAAGTGCAGCGGCGCCCAGACCTCGTCGAGGTGGTCATAGTCGATGGCGAGATCGCGCTCGCCGAGGTCGGTGTTCGCATGCAGGATGACCTCGAAGCCATGCCCGTGCATGCGGCCGCACTGGTGGCCGGCCGGCACGTTGGGAAGCTGGTGCGCCGCCTGGAAACGGTAGCGTCGCCACACGTGGGCATGGCCGGCGCTGTCCAGGTCCACGCCGCTGTGCGTGGTGCTCTGCACGCCGACCTGCACGATGCCGGGCACGTTGACTCGGCTGCGTAGCCAGCGCGCGAGGTTCTCGTCGGTGGGCTCGGCGAGGTGGTCGTTCAGCAGCGCATGGTCCAGCGGCCCAACGACCTCGCCCATGCGTGAACGCAGCGCCTGAACCTCGCCGCCGGGGAAGGCCGCCCAGCCGGCCGGCAGTGCGGCGCGCACCGTGGCGAAGTAGCTGTGGCCGTGCAGGCCGTGGCTGCGGTGCGAGGCGGGCAGGGCGGGAATGCGGCATGCCGACTCGAAACCGGCGGACGCGCAATGAAGGACCGAAACTGACATGCCGCGATTGTCCCCTCTGCTGCCCGCGGGGCGCTTGACTTGAAGTGGGCTTGAGCCTCCAGGCTGAGCCGATGAATGCCGATCCCGTGACCACCACCCCCTCCGACAAGCTCTTCGCCCCCGGCCGCCGCGCGGCCTGCATCGGCGCCGTCGCGCTGATCTCCATGCTGGCCTTCGAGTCCATCGCCGTCGCCACCGCGATGCCCGCCGTGGCCGGCGGCCGTCATGCCCAGCACGGACGTCGCCAGCGTGGCGCCGAAGGCCAGTGCGTAGAGCGGCAGGCCGT
>SEEY01000319.1 GCA_004211235.1 Rubrivivax sp. | reverse complement strand
ACATAGCCGCGCCGCTCGTAGCGCTGGCGCAGCTCGCACTCGACACCGCCGAGCCTGCCGTCGCGCTGCGCCAGCGCTACGAGCGGCGCGGCTATGTCACGGTGGGCGGTGTGCAGTGGCAGGGCAAGACGTATGGGTCGGTGCTGATGTGCAAGTCCGTCGCCCGCTTCTCCGCCTGACGCCCGCAGCCGCTCATTGATACACTGCAGCCACATAAATACGGCACTTCATACACATCATGCGCACCAACATCGACATCGACGACGAGCTCATGAACGCCGCGATGGCTGCCGGCCCGTACAAGACCAAGAAGGAAGCCGTGGAGGCTGGGCTGGCCCTGCTGAAGCGGCAGGCCGCTTACCGAGAAATCCTGAAATGGAAAGGCAAGCTTCAGTGGGGATGGGACGAGCACGAACAGCGCCTGGACGGCCAGCCCAACATGGTTCGCGCCGCTGAGTCCGAGGCAGCGTATCGGGCCAAGCCCGCCGCTGCCGGCAAGACGACGGCCAAGGCCGCAAGCAAGCCGGCAGCGAAGGTCAAGAGCCATGGTCGTCGTTGACAGCGGCGTCTGGATCGATCTCTTCGCTGGCCGCGAGACCGGCGCCACGGCCGCACTCGCACGGCTGCTGGACGATGGCCAGACGCGGCTGGTGCTGCCCGACCTGGTGCTCTTCGAGGTGCTGCGCGGCTTTCGCGCCGAGAGCGATCTGCGCGTTGCGCGCTCGCTGTTCGCCGGCCTGCCGACCGAGGCCACCGGCGGAGCGGCACTCGCCCACAGCGCGGCCGACCAATATCGGCAACTGCGTCGCCTGGGCCTGACGGTCCGCAACGGCATCGACTGCCTGATCGCCACCTTCTGCATCGAGCGTGGCTTCGCGCTGCTGCACCGTGATCGCGACTACGACGCTTACGTGGACCACCTCGGCCTGCAAGCCTGGCCCCACCTTGACCACTGACGCCATGACCGTCTTGCATATCGCCATCGCAGGCCACACTGCCCGCGTCACGCTGAACCGCCCCGAGGTGCGCAACGCCTTCAACGCCGAACTGATCGCCGAACTGACCGACGCCTTCACCACGCTCGGCGCTCGCAGCGACCTGCGCGCCATCGTCCTGGCCGCCGAGGGCAAGGCCTTCTGCGCGGGTGCCGACTTGAACTGGATGAAGGCCATGGCCGGCTACTCATGGGAAGAGAACCACGCCGACGCCACGCGGCTGGCCGACATGCTGTGGGCGATCTACAGCTGCCCGGTGCCCGTCATCGCCCGCGTGCAAGGCGATGTCTATGCCGGCGGCGTGGGCGTGGTCGCCTGCGCCGACATCGTCGTCAGCGTGGACACGGCGGGCTTTTGCCTCAGCGAGGCGAAGCTCGGCCTGCTGCCGGCCACCATCGGGCCCTACGTCGTCAAGGCGCTTGGCGAGCAGGCGTCGCGCCGCTACTTCGTGACGGCGGAGCGCTTTTCTGCCGCCGAGGCGCAGCGGCTGGGCCTGGTGCATGAGGTCGTCACGGCCGACGCGCTGGACGCCAAGGTCGACGAACTCCTCGCCGCCGTCACGGCCAACGGCACGGCCGCCGTGCGCGCCTGCAAGCAACTCGTCAAGGACGTGGCCGGCCGGCCGATCACGCCCGAGCTGCGCGACGACACCGCGCGCCGCATCGCCGACATCCGCGCCAGCGCCGAAGGCCGCGAGGGCGTGCAGAGCTTCCTGAACAAGGCCAAGCCGTCCTGGCTGGCAAGCTGAGCACATGGCCATCTACAACTACACCTTCTCGCTGACGGCGCCACCGCCGCCGCCCCGCCAGTCACTGGTCTACTCAGAGTTCCTGCTCGACCTCGACGCCAAGTGGCGCCAGCTGCCGACCGACGACGACAACACGCTGAACTTCCAGTCCGACGAGGACGGCGCCGCCATCATCATTTCCGTCGACTTCTTCGACATCCCCGACGACCAGGCCCAGGCGCTGGCCGAGCAATGCATCGACAGCCGCATCGCAGCCATCCAGGCGGCCAGCCCGGTGCCGGTGCAGGTGCTGCTCCGCGAGGTCAAGCCGCGCAACGGCGGCGGCGGGCTGGAGATGTCCTTCGTCACGCATGCGGAGGGCCAGCATGTGCACCTCTGCCTGGGCTACGTGACCTCGCGCAAGATCCTGAACTTCTCGATGGTCTGCCAGCCGGGCCGGCATGAGGCCGCGGCGCTGTTCAACGCAACGGTGCCCGGCTTCAAGCCGCGCCTGCCGTGAACGCTTGAAACTTGTCTCACCAAAGTCTATGAGGACGTCCGAATTCACCATGGCCATGCCGGGAAGCCCGGAGAAAAAGCGCGAAAGCCTCGATGCACAGAAAGTGCTTCGCCAACTGGCCAAAGAGCTGGCACCGCTTGGCTTCAGACGCACAAAACCGTCATTCTTCACGCGGCCTACCGAGCTGGTTGTTGAGTTCGTTCATATCCACAAATACACGTTCGGCCCGCACTTTCGAATTCACTTCGGCGTTCGGGTCTTGAATGACACGACGAATGCGGTCGGCCTCAACGGCCCAAGCATCGATGGCGTCGGCGATGCCAACGCCTCGACGTACAAAGCCTTGTTCACGTACGGCGCCGATGCGGCCTCCATGGCAGCCAGCGCAGAGCTGATGGCCCGGGTGGTTCGGGAGCAGGGCGAGCCCTGGTTCGCGTCGATTCGCTCTACTGACGCACTCCTGAATTCGCCGGACCGCGTGCTTGTGCCGCAAGCTCAGGACGCCTTGCGTCAAGCGATGGCCGGCAATGCCAACCCTGTTGCCGTAGGGACGTCTCGCCGCCAACTTGGGTTGCCACCACAGCCATGAGCCTCGACGCCATCCAGCTGCTCGCCCTGGCCGCCGCCCTCGGCTGGGCCAGCGGCCTGCGCCTGTACCTGACGGTGCTGCTGGTCGGCATCGCCGGGCATTGGGGCTGGGTGCCGCTGCCGCCGGGTCTGCAGGTGCTGGCTTCGCCGCTGGTCATGGCTTGCGCTGCGGTGCTGGCAGCCGTCGAGTTCCTGGCCGACAAGATTCCGCTCGTCGACAGCGCCTGGGATGCGCTGCACACGCTGATCCGCATTCCTGCCGGCGCGGCGCTCGTGGCTGGCCTGGTGAGCGGCTGGGCGGGCGACCATGGCAGCGCCTGGCCCATCGTCGCGGCGCTGCTCGGCGGCGGCCTCGCGGCCACGGCCCACACGGCCAAGGCCAGCACGCGGGCGGCGGCGAACACCTCGCCCGAGCCCTTCTCCAACATCGGCCTGTCGCTGATGGGCGATGTGGCCGTGCCGACCATGTTGTGGCTGGCCTGGGCGCATCCCTTCGTCTTCTTCCCGCTCCTCGTCACGTCGCTGGCCGTCATGGCCACGCTGATCTGGTTCTGCTTCAAGTTCCTGCGTGCGCTGCTCCGCCGCGTGCGCCGCTCCGCTTCCCCATGACATCTCTCCAAGACCGCAGCCGCGCGGCTGTCTGGCACCCGTGCACGCAGATGGCACGGCTCGTCGACGTGCCGCCGCTGCCCATCGCCCGCGGCGACGGCCCCTGGCTGTTCGGCACCGACGGCCGACGCTACTTCGATGCCAACTCGTCCTGGTGGGTCAACCTCTTCGGCCACAGCGACAAGGCCCTGCACGACGCGATCAAGCAGCAGCTCGACACGCTGCCCCACGTGATGCTGGCCGGCTGCACGCACGAGCCCGCCGTGCGGCTGGCCGAGCGGCTGTCGGCCCGCACCGGCGGCATGCTCGGCCATGCGTTCTTCGGCAGCGATGGCGCCAGCGCCGTGGAGATCGCGCTGAAGCAGAGTTTTCACTCGTTCAAGAACCGCGGCCGGCCCGAGAAGCGCGAGTTCGTCTGCCTGAAGAACAGCTATCACGGTGAGACGCTGGGCGCTTTGAGCGTGACCGACGTGCAGGTCTTCCGCGACGCCTACGACCCGCTGCTGATGCGGGCCCACATCGTCGCGTCGCCCGATGCACGGCTGGGCAACGAGGCCGAAGCGCTGGCCGCGATGCGCGTCTTGCTCAGCGAGCGGCACGAGCAGGTCGCCGCCGTCATCGTCGAGCCGCTGGTGCAGGGCGCGGCCGGCATGGTCATGTACGCGCCGGGCTATCTGAAGGGCCTGCGTGAGCTGACGCGCGAGTTCGGCGTGCATCTCATTGCCGACGAGATCGCGGTCGGCTGTGGCCGCACGGGGACCTTCTTCGCCTGGGAGCAGACGCAAGCGGAGTGGCCCGACTTCATCCTGCTGTCCAAGGGCATCACCGGCGGCACCCTGCCGCTGTCTCTCGTGCTGACGACGGACGACGTGTTCGCCGCCTTCTGGAGCGAGGACGTGACCCGCGGCTTCCTGCATTCGCACTCCTACACCGGCAACCCGCTGGCCTGCGCGGCGGCGAATGCGGTGCTGGACCGCTTCGACGCCGGGCAGCTGGACGAGAACCGCCTGCAGGCCGAGCGCCTGGCCCGCGCCTTCGCGCCTTTGACGTCGCGCATCACCCACCTGCGCCAACGCGGCATGATCCTGGCCTTCGACGTGCCCGATGCACCACCCCGCTTCGCCGAACGCTTTCACCTCGCGGCGCGCGAACACGAGCTGCTGATCCGCCCGATAGCCTCGACCGTCTACCTGATGCCCCCTTACTTGATTGACGACGCGACCGCGGCCTTCCTGGCCGGGGCCGTGACGCAAACGTTGAACGATGTCCTTGCTTGACCACCTGAGCGCCAAGCTCAACGCCCTCGCCGCGCAGAGCCTGACCCGCAGCCTGCGCCGGGCCGACAACGGCACCGCGCCGCGCCAGACCATCAACGGCCGCCCGCTGCTGATGTTCTGCTCCAACGACTACCTGGGCCTGGCCGCCGAGCCGGCAATCGCCGCGGCAATAGCCGAAGGCGCGCGGATGTGGGGCGGCGGCTCGGGCGCATCGCCGCTGGTCAGCGGGCACAGCGCTGCGCATCAGGCCGTCACCGACACGCTGGCGCGCTGGTACGCACCGCACATCCCGCAGGCGCGCGCGCTTGGCTTCTGCACCGGCTACATGGCCAACCTGGCCGTCGTCACGGCACTGGGCGACGAGCACACGGAAATCTTCTCGGAGCAGCTCAACCACGCCTCGCTGATCGACGCGGCGCGGCTGGCCAAGGCCACCGTCACGCGCTACGGCCACGCCGACGTGACCGGCCTACGCGCGTTGCTCGCGGCCAGCACGGCGAAGGTCAAGCTCATCGTGACGGACGCCGTCTTCAGCATGGACGGCGTCCGTCACGATGAGCTTGACCTTCGCCGTGCTGGCCGCGAGCAACGCGCGTAGGC
>SEEY01000318.1 GCA_004211235.1 Rubrivivax sp. | reverse complement strand
GACATGAGGCAGCCCTTCCATGTCGCCTCGCTGCTGCGTGAATACCGGCGGCTGTGCAGCAGCCCGAAGTTCATGATGCTGGTGCTGGCCAGCGGCGTGCCGTTCAACGGCATGTTTCTCTACGTGCTGGCGTCGCCGGTCTTCCTCGGCGAGCACCTGCACTTCCAGGCGACGCAGTTCTTCTGGCTGTTCCTGTGCACCATCGGCGGCATCATGCTCGGCGCCTTCGTCAGCGGCAGGCTGGCCGGCAAGATGAGCGCGCCGCGCCAGATCATGCGGGGCTTTCGCATCATGCTGGCGGTGTCGATCCTCAATGTCGCGCTGAACCTGTTCGTGCCGCTGAGCGCCTGGTGGGCGCTGCCGCTGATCGGCGTGTTCTCGTTCGGCTGGGCGCTGATGGTGCCGGTCGTCACGCTGCTGGTGCTGGACCAGGTGCCCGAGCGCCGCGGCATGGCCTCGTCGCTGCAGGCCAGCATCGGCTCGGCGGCCAATGGCCTGGTCGCCGGCCTGCTGGTGCCGCTGGTCATGCACTCCCCCATCGCCCTGGCCCTGGCTTCGGCCGGGCTGATGAGCGTGGGGTTGGTGGCCTGGTACGGCGTGCGGCGGTCGATCGCTAGCTAGGAGCCTGTCGGGCTTGGGGTCGGGTGCGCGTTGGGCCTGCAAGGGGGCTCAGCCTAGGCGCAAAGCGGAGCTGGACTCAATGTCCAGCGAGCATTTGCAACGACGGATCAGCCCCCTTGCAGGCCCAACCCGAAGGGCCGGGGAGATTTGCGGGGCGATTCGGCGTTGCCGACTCGTTGTGGGGGCCAATCCCACGCCTCGTCGGCGCCTTGCCTCGCCCCGCAACTCTCCCCGGCGCGCACCCGACCCCAAGGCCGATAGGCTCCTAGTCTTTCCTGCGGCGGCTGCGCAGGGCCAGCAGGCCCGCGAGGCCCACCAGCGCCAGCGTGCCGGGCTCGGGCAGCGCCGTCGCGCTGGCGCCGGCGAACACGGTCGCGTCAGGGTCGACGAGGCTCTGGTCCGGGTCGAAATCGCGGCCATTCGGGTCGGCCGAGAACAGCGCGTAATGCAGCGCCACCTGGCCGTCCAGCCGGCCGTCGGCCGACGGCGCGAAGGTGAATTCGCCGATGCCGCTGCGCAGCACGGCGTCATACGCCTCCGTCAACGTGGCCAGCGGCGCCAGCACGACCCAGTCGGGCCGCGAGGCCAGCAGGTCGGCATAGGCGCCGAAGGCCGAAGCCGGTGGCAGCGTGAACTCGGTGCCGGTGACGAGCAGGTAGTTGGCGGCGTCGTCGTTGAGAAGCGAGAAGCCCCAGCCGGACGTCTCGCCCGGGTGGCCGCCGAGGGCGGCGGGAGACAGCGTCAGCACGGCCGCGTGTGCGGCTGTGACAGCGGCGGTGGTGAGCAGCGTGGCGGCGGCCGCGCAGAGCAGTTTGAAGTTGCTTTTTTTCATGATGGGTCTTGTGGCTTGTCGTCGTTGGGTGGCGTGTCAGCGGAACTGGTTGCTGCGGCTGATGGTCAGCGCGGGCGAGCCCTTGGCCGGGTCGCCGTGCCAGCCGTTGGCGGCGTTGAAGGGCGCGTCGACCGCGAACGCCGCGAGGGCCGGGCAGCCGGTGAAGTCGATGGTCACGCCGGTGCTGGCCGCCGTGCCCGAGGCGATGTCGCCCAGTGAGACCGGGAAGGCGGTCTTTACGACCGGCGTGCAGGCCGCGCCGCCGGTCTGGCGCAGCGTCAGGCCGGCCAGGCGCACACCGTAGGCGGTGCCCGGGCCGGCGTTGCTGAAGACGAGCGTCCAGAGGCGCGCATCCGCCGTGCCGCTCTTGCTCGCGATGCTGCCGGTGAGGTTGATGCCCGGCAGCTGCAACGGGTCGACGATGCCCCAGTAGGCCGGCTTGGCCTTCAGCGACTGGTCGAACAGCAGCGGCGCCTCGGCACGCGAGCCGGTGGTGAGCCAGGTGTGGTTGTCGGCCTGCCCCCAGATGGTCACCGAGTCGATGAGGCCGTTGAGCTGGCGGAAGGTGTTGAAGTAGTTGCGCCAGGCGTAGCCGAGCTGGGCGTGAACGGACGCCGGGATGTCTTCGTACGTGGCGTAGAACGGCCCGTTGTCGCTGACCTTGATGTCCATCTCGGTGACCTGCTGCGACAGGCCGGGAAAGGCCGTGGCCAGCGAGCGCACCATGTTGCCGACCGCGGCAGGCGACGGGTAGCCCAGCGAGATATGCATCTGGTGGCCGACGCCGTCGATGGGCACGCCGCGCGCCTTCAGGCCGGCCACCAGCTTGTGGATGCAGGCGAGCTTGGGCGCATCGGTGGTGCTGTAGTCGTTGTAGTACAGCTTGACGTGGGCCGGCAGCAGCGCGCGGGCGGTGCGGAAGGCGGTGTCGATGAAGTCGGTGCCCGTCAGCAGGTACCAGTTGCTCTTGCGCATGCAGTCGGCCTGCGAGGGATCGATGACCTCGTTGGCGACGTCCCAGGCGTAGAAGCTGGCGACGTTGGGGGCGAAGTGGTTGAGCACCGCGGTGATGTGGTCCACCTCGCGTTGCAGTACCAGCGCCTTGGAAGCGGGCGAGGGTGTCAGCGCGGCGCCGTTGGCGTCCTGGAAGACCCAGGCCGGCACCTGCTCATGCCAGGCCAGCGTGTGGCCGCGCAGCTTCAGGCCCCTGGACTTGGCATAGGCCACCTGCGTGTCGGCATTGGCGTATGTGAAGACGCCCTGCTGGGCCTGCAGCGAGCCCCATTTCATGTCGTTCTCGGACACCAGGCTGTTGAAGTGCTTGGTGACGAGGTCGCCCTGCACGCCGCTGATGCCGCCGTTGTAGGCGATGGTGCCGATGGGGAAATAGGCCAGCTGGCTCTGCGCGAGCGACGGCAGGTTGGCTTCGATGCTGGGCGGCGGCACATAGCTGACCTGCACGTCGTCGATGAGCAGCGGGAGTTGGTCGCCCGACTCGACGTAGAGCGTCAGGCTGGTGTTCGCCAGGGCGACCGGGTAGGTGCCCTGCAGGCGCACCCAGCTGCCCGATCCGACCGCCGTGCTGTTGACGACGGTGTGATAGGTCGTGATCGTGCCGGCCACGCGCTCCAGGCTGAGCTTGACCTGCGAGGTCGCAGCACCCGCGCTGGCGGGCAGCCTGGCCCACAGGCTGACCTTGTAGGTCGAGCCGTTGAACATGACGTTCGTGACGTCATATGCGGGGCCGGCCCAGGTGCCTGCGCGCGCCGTGGACAGCAGCGCCTGGCTGCCGCCGTGGGCGCTTTCGCTGCTTGTCGCGACCGTGGCGCCGCGGCCGAACCAGCCCTGCGTGCCGCCCTCGAAGTTGGACGACAGGCCGTTGGTGTTGGGTGGCAGGCCGGAGGCGCCCGAGATCAGCGTGACGGTCACGTCGTCGACGTAGTAGGGCGCCGTGGCGCTGCTGGACTCGATGTAGAGGACGAGGCTGGTGGGCGCCGGTTCGGCAAAGGCGTAGAGGCCGGTGATCTGCGTCCAGCCGCTGTCCGTCACGCCGGTGGCGGCGCTGGAGCCCACGCTTTCATAGCTGGTCGAACCGCCGGCGGTGCGCTGCATGGACAGCTTGACCTGCGTGGCGGGCGTGCCGGCCGGCAGCCGTGCCCAGGCGGTGATCTGGTAGGTCGCGTTGGGCAGCAGCTTGTTCGTCAGGTTGACGCTGGGGCCGTTGAAGGTGGCTGTGCGGCCGGTCGTCAGCAGACTGCGCGCGCCGGTATGCGCGGCGGCGGCGCTGTTGCTGAGCGTGACATTGCCGAAGGGGCCGAAGCCCTGCAGCGAGCCGTCCTCCCAGGTCGCGTTCAGCTGCGCCTGCGCCGAGGTCGCGCAGAGTCCGAGAAGCAACGCGCCTGCGGCGCGCCATGACTTGATCAAGCCGAACATGTCTCCATCCTTTTTTCTTGCCGCCGGCATCGAGGCCGGTGAATGCGTCGCGAATCGTGATTGATAGCGCAACCAGCGCAATGTATGAAGACTGGGGCGGCGGGGTGGAGCTCGTTTACGCTGATAAACAAATCAATAGCTTGTCCGCCTTGTTTACCTTGATAGCGCTATCCATCGCGACGTGGCCAGTCCGGCTCAAGCCGGCGCCGTGGCAGCCGAAATCAACCGGATGAGCATGAAAAAGACGCTGACCCTTGCCGCCTCGATCCTGGCGCTGGCGACTGCCCGGGCGCAGGACATCAAGGAGCCGGTCGAGCAGTTGCGCCAACGTCTGACGGAGCGCCTGGCCACCAAGCCCGAGGGCGCCGTGACCGCCAAGGCGGCGCCGCGGCCGCCGGCGAGGGCCGTGAAGGCGGACGTCGGCAAAGCGGAGAAGCAGGCGCATTGGGGCTATGCCGGCGACGTCGGCGCCGACCGCTGGGCCGAGCTGTCGCCCGACAACAAGCTCTGCGCGGTCGGCACGCGCCAGAGCCCCATCGACATCCGCGAAGGCATCGGCGTCGACCTGGAGAAGATCGCCTTCGACTACCGGCCCAGCGGCTTCTCGGTGATCGACAACGGCCACACGGTGCAGGTCAATGTCGCGCCCGGCAACGGTCTCACGGTGATGGGCAGGCGCTACGAGCTGCTGCAGTTCCACTTCCACCGGCCGAGCGAGGAACGCGTCAACGGCAAGCAGTTCGACATGGTGGCCCACCTCGTGCACAAGGACGCGGCGGGCAAGCTGGCCGTCGTCGCCGTGCTGCTGGAGCGCGGCGCGGACAACCAGCCGCAGCCGCTGCTGCAGACGGTCTGGGCCAACCTGCCGCTGGAGAAGGGCGAGGCCGTGCAGGCGCAGGCGCAGATCGACCTGACGCAGCTGCTGCCGCAGAACCGCGGTTACTTCACCTACATGGGATCGCTGACGACACCGCCCTGCAGCGAGGGCGTGCTGTGGATGGTGCTGCGCCAGCCGATGCCGATGACGGCGCAGCAGATCAGCGTCTTCGCGCGGCTCTACCCGATGAATGCCCGGCCGCTGCAGGCCGGCTCGGGGCGGCTCATCAAGGAAAGCCAGTAAGGCCGGTCAGGCCTTGCCCTTGCCCTCGCCCTTGCCCTTGCCCTTGCCCTTGCCCTTCGCCGTGGTCCGGGCCCCGGACAGCCAGTCGTAGAGCGTTGCGAACAGCTGCTCGGCGACGACCGGCTTGGCGACGTGATCGTCCATGCCGGCGTCCAGGCAGCGCTGGCGTTCGTCGTCAAAGGCATTGGCCGTCATCGCGAGGATGGGCAGGGTGGCGCCCTGCGGCAGGCTGCGGATCGTGCGGGTGGCATCGAGGCCGTCCATGACCGGCATCTGCACGTCCATCAGCACAAGGGCGTAGCCGCCGGCCTTCACC
>SEEY01001162.1 GCA_004211235.1 Rubrivivax sp. | reverse complement strand
GCGCGGAACTCCGGGGGCGCGCGCCACACGGTCAGGAAGCGGCCAGGCATCCGGCGCCCAAGCGCGACCAGGCTGACGACCTGCACCTGGTCGCCGACCTGCAGCCCGGCGCCGGCGTTACCCAGCGCAACCAGCATCACGTGGCGCTGGACGCCAGCGTCGTCCTTCAGCGCGATGATGGCTGGCCGCGCCAGCTGGCGCAGCTCGGCCAGTCCGCCGGCCGACTGGAAGCAATGCAGGCCGGCAGCCAGCGCCGCCTTGCAGGGTTCGCCCTGGCCCAGCGTAACCTGCCACAGTCGAGCCAGTGAGCCTAGCTGCGCGCGTTCGTCGGTGGGTGCGCCAGCCACCACGCTGCCAAGCTCGGACAATGCCGTCGCCCGCACGACCGGGTCCAGGCCCAGCGCCGTGGTGACGCTGGGAGCGCCCGGGGCTGGATCGGGCGGCGCTGCTGTGCTCGCGGACGCACCTGGCGTAGCGAGCGCGTTCGCGGTTGGCGCGTCGGCCGCTTTAGCCGGCTCGCTTGCCACCGCCGGCGCGGGCGCCGTGGCGACGACCGGGGTTGCCGGCAACCCGATGCCGTCGCGCCAGTGCCATCCGCTCGCCAGCAGCGCTCCGCCCGCCGCCAGCGCCAGCACGCCAGCAATGGCATACGCGCGATATGGCCGGGCGCCGGCCTGCGTGCCGAATACCTCCGACGCCGCCGACCGCACGGTGCTGCGATCGACCTCGCGCACGACCATCGCATAGGCGCCCAGCAGCGCCCGGTCGCACAGCAGGTTGATGCGGCGCGGCACGCCGCGGGTAATCCTGTGTATGAGCCCGGTCAGGCGCGGCGGAAACGGCGTCGGACCCAGCAGGCCCGCCACCGCAAGCCGGTGGCTGATATACGCTCCGGTTTCTCGCACCGACAGCGCGTTGAGGTGATACCGGGCGATAACGCGCTGCGCAAGTTGCTCCAGTTCGGGCCGGGCCAGCATGTCGCGCAGCTCGGGTTGGCCAATCAGGATGATCTGCAGCAGCTTGCGCTCGCTGGTTTCCAGGTTGGTCAGCAGGCGCAGCTGCTCCAGCACGCTGAGCGACAGGTTCTGCGC
>SEEY01000317.1 GCA_004211235.1 Rubrivivax sp. | reverse complement strand
GGCCGACGCCGTCGATGACCTCGGCGTCGGCCGGCACGAGGTCGCCGGCTTCAATGAGCACGACCTCGCCCTTGCGCAGCGTTACGGCCTCGCGCGGGTGCCACTTGAGCTGGTCGCGCGGCACGCCCGTGCGCCAGTCGTCGGCGACCTTGGCCCAGGTCTCCTTCTTCAGGCCCCGCAGCGACGCCGCCTGCGCCTTGCTGCGCCCCTCGGCCAATGCCTCGGCGAAGTTCGCGAACAGCACGGTGAACCACAGCCACAGCGTCACGGCCATGGTGAAGCCGCCGGGATGCGCCATCGCCAGCGCGGTCGTGAAGGCGCTGCCCAGCCAGACGACGAACATGACCGGGTTGCGCAGCTGCGTGCGCGGGTCCAGCTTGATGAAGGACTCGCCCAAGGCCTGGCGGGCCAGCCGGGCATCGAACAGCGAAAAAACGGCTCGGCTCATGGCTGGGCGCTCCACAGGATCAGGTGCTCGACGACCGGGCCGAGGGCGAGCGCCGGCACGTAGTTCAAGAGGCCGACCAGCAGCACCACGCCGACCAGCAGTGCGATGAACAGCGGGCCGTGGGTGGGCAAGGTGCCCTCGCCGGCCGGGAGACGCTTGCTGCCTGCGAGCGACCCGGCCAGGGCCAGCACCGGCACGATGACGCCGAAGCGGCCGATCCATATCACGCCGCCCAGCAGCAGGTTGTAGAAGGGCGTGTTCGCAGACAGGCCGGCAAAGGCGCTGCCGTTGTTGTTGGCTGCCGAAGAGAAGGCATACAGCACCTGGCTGAAGCCATGCGCGCCGGGCGCCGAAATGCCGGCGCGGCCGGGCGCCGTCAGCACCGCCAGCGCGCTGCCACCCAGCACGGCGAGCGGCACCAGCAGGATGGCCAGCGAGACCATCTTCATCTCGTGGGCCGCGATCTTCTTGCCGAGGTATTCGGGTGTGCGGCCGATCATCAGGCCGGCGATGAAGACGGCGAGCAGGGCGAACACCAGCATGCCGTACAGCCCCGAGCCGACGCCGCCGAAGACGACCTCGCCGAGCTGCATCAACGCCAGCGGGACGGCGCCACCCAGCGGCGTGAAGCTGTCGTGCATGGCATTGACCGCGCCGCAGCTGGCGGCCGTCGTGATGACGGCGAACAGCGACGAGGCGGCGATGCCGAAGCGCACCTCCTTGCCCTCCATGTTGCCGCCGGCCGCGTCCACGCCGAGCGCGGCCAGGCGCGGGTTGCCAGCCTGCTCGGCCGACGTGGCCACGACGACGGCGACCACGAAGATCACCGTCATCGCGGCCAGCAGCGCCCAGCCCTGGCGGATGTCGCCCACCTGGCGGCCCATGACGAAGCACAGCGCCGCGGGAATCAGGAAGATGGACAGCATCTGCAGCGCGTTCGTCACCGCGCTCGGGTTCTCGAACGGATGGGCCGAATTGGCGTTGAAGAAGCCACCGCCATTGGTGCCGAGCATCTTGATGGCCAGCTGCGAGGCGACCGGGCCCAGCGCGATGGACTGCGACGCGCCTTCCAGCGTCGTCACCTGCTGGCTGGCCGCCAGCGTCTGCACGACGCCCAGGCCGGCCAGCAGGATGGCGAACACGAGCGCCAGCGGCAGCAGCACCCAGAGCGTGGCGCGGGTCAGGTCGGCCCAGACGTTGCCGACGGTCTGGGCGCCGTGCCGCGCGAAACCGCGCAACAGCGCCATTGCGACGGCCAGGCCCGTGGCGGCGGACAGGAAGTTCTGCACCGTCAACGCCAGCATCTGTGTCAGGTGGCTCATCGTCGTCTCCCCGGCATAGCCCTGCCAGTTGGTGTTGGTGACGAAGCTGATGGCGGTGTTGAACGCCGAGTCCGGCGACACCGGGCCGAAGCCCTGCGGGTTCAGCGGCAGCACGGCCTGCAGGCGCTGGAGCGCGTACACGGCGGCGACGCCCAGTGCATTGAAGAGCAGCAGGCCGAGGGCGTAACCCAGCCAGGCCTGCTCCTCTTGCGCATCCACGCCGGCCAGCTTCAGCAGGCCGCGATCGACACGCCCAAGCCCGGCGACGCGGCCTTCCATGACGGCGTGAATCCAGCGTGCCAGCGGCCACGCGAGGGTCAGCAGCATGATCAGGAACGCCACCAGCTGCATCCAGGCAGAGGCACTCATGACAAGTCCTCGGGGAACAGCAGCGCCCAGAAGAGATAGCCGATCAGCGCGAGCACCAGCAGGCCGGCAGCGAGTTCGAAGCCACTCATGACTTCCTCCCCGCCAGACGTTCACAGCCCCAGGCAGCCAGCCCGGTCAGCAGCGCGAGTGCCGCGCCCAGGCCAAGAAAAACGATGTCCATGACACCTCCATTGCGATGGAGGTCATTCTGGAAATCACGCCGTCAAACCGCCGCCAAGATCGCGGCGGCCGGCATCAAGAAGTCATCAAGATTTGCCGATGGCCAGCTGCGTGATGTCGATGCCGCGCTCCCGTGCGATCGCTTCGAGCACCGGCAGCAGGGGCCCGAGCTTTTCGTCCAGCGCATCGCGCACCGTGTCGACGACGACCTGCGTGCTGCGGTCGATCTCGAGGTGGATGGCGTCGCCCTCCACCTTGTCGCCGAAGGTGGTCATGCGCAGCGTCTCGGGGATCAGCCAGACCTCGAACCAGCCGGAACCGTCGCGCTCGCGCTGCGCCTCGGCGACCGTCAGGCTGCAGCCGTTGACGCCGATGTAGCCCTTGGCGAAGACATAGCGCATCCACGGCGCCGGCACGGCGAAGCGGATGACGTGGTTGTTGTCGGGCCGGCGGATCTCGGCGATGCGGGCCGACACGTCGACATGGCCGGACAACGGATGGCCGCCGATCTCGGCGCCGTCCTTCGCCGCACGTTCCACGTTCAGGCCGGAGCCGACGGTCAGCCCGCCGAGCGTCGTCAGGCTCATCGTCTGGCCCATCACGTCGAACAGCGCCAGGTCGGGCGCAGGCCGCTCGGTGACGGTCAGGCAGACACCGTCGCAGGAGACGCTGGCGCCGATGGCCAGCTCGTCGTCGAAGCCCGTCGGCAGCTTCAGCGCCAGCGTGTGCAGCCCTGCGCGGGCATCGATGGATTCGACGCGGGCGACGCCCTGGACGATGCCTGTGAACATGATCGAAAAAGGCCCCGAAGGGCCGTTTGGAAAGTGGCTTTCAGCTTACCAGCTGACCTCGCGGTCGGGCGTCGAGCCGATCTTGTGGATGGACAGGTCGGCGCCCTCGAACTCCTGCTCGGCGTCCAGCCGCAGCCCCACCATTTTGCGGATCAGCCCGTAGACGACGAAGCCACCGGCCAGCGCCCAGGCCACGCCGCCGAGCGTGCCGATCAGCTGCGCCAGGAAAGACACGCCGCCGATGCCGCCCAGCGCCTTCTGGCCGAAGACGCCGCAGGCGATGCCGCCCCAGGCGCCACACAGGCCGTGTAGCGGCCACACGCCCAGCACGTCATCGATCTTCCAGCGGTTCTGCGTCAGGGTGAAGAATTGCACGAACACCCAGCCCGCCACGCCGCCGGTGACGAGCGCGCCCAGCGGATGCATGACGTCCGACCCGGCGCACACCGCGACCAGCCCGGCCAGCGGGCCGTTGTAGGCGAAGCCGGGGTCGTTGCGGCCGAGCAGCACGGCCACCAGCGTGCCGCCAGCCATGGCCATCAGCGAGTTGACGGCGACCAGGCCCGACAGCTTGTCCAGCGTCTGCGCGCTCATCACGTTGAAGCCGAACCAGCCCACCGTCAGCACCCAGGCGCCCAGGGCCAGGAACGGGATGCTGGAGGGCGGGTGCGCGCTCATCGCGCCATCCTTGCGGTAGCGGTTCAGGCGCGGGCCCAGCAGCAGCACCGCGGCCAGGCCGATCCAGCCGCCCACCGCATGCACGACGACGCTGCCGGCGAAGTCATGGAACTCCGCACCGGTGGCCGCCTTCAGCCAGCCCTGGATGCCGAAGGCCTGGTTCCAGGCCACGCCTTCGAAGACCGGGTAGACGAAGCCGACGATGACGGAGGTGGCCGCCAGCTGCGGGCCGAAGCGCGCCCGCTCGGCAATGCCGCCCGAGACGATGGCCGGGATGGCCGCCGCGAAGGTCAGCAGGAAGAAGAACTTGACCAGCTCGTAGCCGTTCTTCTGCGCCAGCTGTTCGGCGCCGACGAAGAAGTGCGTGCCGTAGGCGATCAGATAACCGACGAGGAAATAGGCCAGCGTCGAGACGGCGAAGTCCACCAGGATCTTGACCAGCGCATTGACCTGGTTCTTCTTGCGCACCGTGCCCAGCTCCAGGAAGGCGAACCCGGCGTGCATGGCGAGCACCATGATGGCGCCCAACAGGATGAAGAGCGCATCCGCGCCCTGCTTGATCGATGACTCCAACGCTGTCTCCGTTCGGGGTTGCCGGCCCGGTGCGGCGCACCAAGCCGAAACAAACCGCACCGAAACAGCAAGTTCAATGCCCAGTTTTGATGCGCATCGCCCCGCGACGGGAAGCGCAGCATTGGGACTTTGGCGATCTACTTTGGTGCGCTGCTCGCACCGTCTTCGAACGTTTGCGCACTAAATCCGAGCGTCCAGCGGCCATCCGCCCAGCGCACCACCGGGCGCTTGATGACGCTGGGCTCGGCCAGCATCAGCGCCGCGGCGGAGACGTCGTCCACCACGGCCGCCCGGGCCGCGTCGTCCAGCCGGCGCCAGGTGTTGCCGGCGCGGTTGACCAGCCGGTCGCGGCCGAAGGCCTCGAGCCAGGCGGGCAGCAGGTCGGCCGGGACGCCCTGCTTCTTGAAGTCATGGAAGGCGACCGCCAGACCTCGCTCGGCCAGCCAGGCGCGGGCCTTCTTGACGGTGTCGCAATTGGGGATGCCGTAGACGGTGATCATGGGTGCGAACTTAACATCGCGCCCCATGATCGACTGGCTCGACGAGACCTCCCTGGACTTCCCGCCCAGCCACCACGCGCTCGGCGCGGAGACCGACGCGCCGGGCCTGCTCGCCGCCGGCGGCACGCTGACGCCCGAGCGGCTGGAGGCGGCCTATCGGCGCGGCATCTTCCCCTGGTACGGCGCGGGCCAGCCACCGCTGTGGTGGGCGCCGGACCCGCGCATGGTGCTGCAGACGGCCAACTTCAAGCTGTCTCGCTCGCTGCGCAAGACGGTGCAGCGGTTTGCGGCTGCGCCCGGCTGCGAGATCCGCATCGACCACGGCCGCGCCGCGGTGTTGCGTGCCTGCGCCAGCGCGCCGCGCGAGGGTCAGAACGGGACCTGGATCGTTCCCGAACTCCAGGCCGCCTACCTGGCCTGGCCGGCCATGCACAGCGTCGAGACGTGGATGGACGGCGAACTGGTCGG
>SEEY01001161.1 GCA_004211235.1 Rubrivivax sp. | reverse complement strand
CCCCTAGCGAGATCCCGTTCATGTGGCTGGACGCCCCGGAAAATTCTTTCGAGCGCGTGCGGCCCAGTTCGCCCACCAGCGTGATCGCGGTGTTCAGCGCATAGTAGGCGCCGAGGGTCAGGTTGGCGTTGGATTTCAGGCCGCCGGTGGTGACGGCGGCGTCATTGTTGCGGCTCTGGCCGTAGTTGATGCCGAGTTTCAGCTTGTCGTCGGTTTTATAGGTGGCCTGCAGCAGGTAATGGGTGGTGCGGACGTCGCCCTGGTCGGCGTCCGACAGGATGCCCAGGCCTTTGCCGCGCTGCACGTTGGCGAGGAAGTTGGCGGGGCCGTAGTCGAGCTGCGTGCCCAGTTCCACCGCATTCATGCGCAGGTTGCCGGCGGTGGTGCCGACCGCCTCGAAATGCTGGGTCTTGGCGCCCAGCCAGCCCTTCAGCGGGCCGTAGGTGCCGCTGAGCTGTGCCTGCACCTGCGGCGTCGACCGCGACGTGTAGCGCGCCGGCGCGACGATCGGCGTGTCGTCCACCGGGCTCATCAGGCCGAAGTCGAGCGCCAGGCCGTAGGGCAGCACCTTCGGCGTGGTGTACACGACTTGCCCGTACTGACCGGCGTAGGCGTAGCCGGCGCCGATGTGGCCGAGGGCGACGCGGCCGCGCTGGGTTGCCTGGGACGGGGCGCCGGTGCCGAGCAGGGTCATGTCGGCGAGGATGATGTTGTCGCCGAAGATGCCGTAGTCGCGGCCGAGCTTGACCGTGCCGATCTGGGCGCTGCCGAAGCTGAAGAAAGCCTGGCGCACGTCGACCGTGCTGTTCTGGGTGATGGCGCTGTCGGTGGCGGCGGCCACCATGATGCCGATCTGCGCCTTGACGTCGTAGCCGCCTTGGCTGGTGGTGGCGGTGGTGACCAGGCCGCTCGGCAGCAGGCCGTTGCCGACCGTGGTACGGCGGTCTTCGCCGCCGCAGCCGATGGTGGGGCCGGCCAGCGCCAGGCCGCCGTCGAAGCTGCCCTTGCAGCGCACCAGCGTGTAGTAGGCGTTGACGTTGCCGCCCACGTTGACGGTCCAGTCGCCGGCCTTGATGTCGACCGCCCATGCAGGC
>SEEY01000316.1 GCA_004211235.1 Rubrivivax sp. | reverse complement strand
TGCAGCAGCTCGGGCGAGTCGGCAGCCCGCGCGCTCGCCGCGCTGTCGGCCGGGCCGCAGCGCTGGCAGCAGATGGACATGGCCGCCTTCGCCCGCCAGGCCCGCCACGGCGCGGGCTTCTGGATGTCATTCCACGAGCTGACGTCCGGCTACCCCTGGCTGACCAAGCGCGTCGCCCGCGTGCTGGGTGAGACGAAGCTGCCCGGCCGCAACCCGCTGGCCTATGTGCTGGCCTTCTTCGTGCCCTATGCAGGCCGGTTGGGCGGTGGCTTCGGTCTGCTGGTGATGGTCTACCTGATCGGCATGCTGGCCGCAGTGGCCATCCCGCAATACAAGACCTATGTGACCAAGGCGAAGCTCACGCAGGCCGTGCAGGCCACGCAAGGCGCGCGCGACGCACTGGGCAAACATTACCTGGACCATGGGCAGATCCCCGAAACACTGGCCGCCGCCGGTGTGGCCGACGGGGCCGCGGACGGTAGCCGCCTGCAGTTCGACGCCGAGGGCATGGTGCTGAGCGTCGAGACCTCGCAGGGCACGCTGATGTTCGCTCCGAGCCGCGACGAGCAGCGGGGCATCGTCTGGAACTGCGTCGGCCGGGCGCCGCTGACCGCGGCGCAGTTGCCGACGGGCTGCAGCATGGAAGAGGGCGCGGGCCTTCGTTGAGACGCCGGTCACCCGGCCTCGGCACGCGGCCTCGGCATGCGGCCAGGAGGTGCGCGAGGCCGGCCGGTCCGGCCACAGCGCCATTGCGCAACCACAATGGCGGCCCCACGAGGAGAGCTTCATGCCCCGTTTCCATATTGCCGCATTCGCCGCGGCCCTGTTCGGCCTCGGCGCCACCAGCGCCACAAGCGCCTGGGCCGGCACCAGCGGCTTCTACCGCCAGCCCGCACTGCAGGGCGACAACGTCTATCTCGTCGCCGAGGGCGACCTCTGGCGGGTCAATTCACAAGGGGGTGACGCCCAGCGGCTGACCACCCACCCGGGCCAGGAGAGCCAGCCCGCCGTGTCGCCCGACGGCCGGTGGCTCGCCTTCACGGCGCAGTACGACGGCGGCACCGAGATCTACCTGATGCCTGTTGCCGGCGGCGCGCCGAAGCGCCTCACCTGGGAGGGTGGCGGCATGCGCGTCTGGGGCTTCACCGCGGCGGGCGAGGTGCTCTACACGGCGCTCGAATCGCGGCCGGGGGCCCAGCTGTTTGCGCTGGACGTGAAGACCGGCCAGCGACGTCAGCTGCCGGTGGGCCAGGCCAGCGACGGCGCACTGAGCGCCGATGGCAAGACGCTGTACTTCACGCGCAGCGGCCTGCGCGGCGACAACGCCCGCCAGTACCGCGGCGGCGCGCTGGCGCGGCTGTGGTCGCTGGACCTGACCGGCACCGCCGAGGCGCGCCCGCTGGTGGCCGAGGGCAGCAACGACCGTCGTCCGCTGCCCTACCGCGTCGATGGCGCGGGCGGCTCCGAGCGCGTCGCCTTCCTGTCCGACCGGGACGGCACGGTGAACCTGTGGTCCGTCAACGCGCTCGGCATCGACTTGCGCCAGCACACCACGCACAAGGGCTGGGACATCCGCCACGCCTCCATCGACGGCAGCCGCGTCGTCTACGCGCTGGGCGCCGACCTCTACACGGTGGACCTGGCGCGAGCCGAGGCGCCGAAGAAGCTCGACGTCAGCCTGGGCGGCGACTTTGACCAGCAGCGCGAACGCTGGATCAAGAAGCCGCAGGACTACCTGACCGACACCGCCTTCGCGCCCGGCGGCGAGCGCGTGCTGCTGGCGGCGCGCGGCCACCTGGCCACGCAGGGCGTGCAGGCGCTGCGCCGCGCCGAGCTGCCCCAGCCCGCCGACGGTCGTTGCCGTGCCGGCGAGTTCAGCAGCGACAGCAAGAGCGTCTTCGCGATCTGCGACTTCAGCGGCGAGACCGAAGTCTGGCGCTTCGCCGCCAACGGCACCGGCCAGCCGGAGCGCATCACCAGCGGCGCAACGACACAGCGCCGCGCGCTGCTGCCCTCGCCCGACGGACGCTGGCTGGCGCACACCGACAAGGAAGGCCACATCTGGCTCACCGACCTCAAGACGAAGGCGACGCGCGAGATCGGCCATGGCACCTTCAACGATTCCCTGCAGCTGCAGGCCTGGAGCCCCGACAGCCAGGCGCTGGCCTGGACGATGCCGCTGCGCCATGTCGACCGCAATCAGCTGCAGCTGTTCAGCATTGCCGATGGCCGCACGCACACGCTGACCAGCGACCGCTACGACAGCGACGCCGCGGCGTTCAGCCCGGACGGACAGTGGCTGTACTTCACCTCCGACCGCAACTTCGCGACCACCGGGCAGCCCAGCCCCTGGGGTGACCGCAACACCGGGCCCTTCTTCGGCTTTCGCAGCAAGCTCTATGCACTGGCCTTGCAGCCGGGCCTGCGCTCGCCGTTCGCGGCCAGGGACGAGCTGGAATCGCCGCCCGAGAAGAAGGCCGACGAGCAGCGCGCCGAGGACCGCAAGGCCACCGACAAGGAACCCATGGAGCGCAAGCCTGACGACAAGGACAAGGCAGGCGACAAGAAGCCCGCGGCGGCCGAGAAGAAGGGCAAGCCCGCCATCGTCTTCGACGGCCTGCGCGAGCGGCTGTTCGAGCTGCCCACGCCGGCCGGCAACTACCGCGCGCTGCGCGTGGACGGCAAGCGGCTGTGGTTCCTCGATCAGGACCTGGACCGCAAGACCCAGCTCAAGTCGATCGCCATCGACAACCAGGGCGGGCCGGCGGAGATCCTGGCCCATGACGTGCGCGACTACGCCCTCAGCGCCGACGGCAAGAAGCTGATGCTGGTGCGCAATGCGAGCGGCGGCGCGGCGCCGGACGTCCTCATCGTCGACGCGGCGCCGAAGCTGCCGGCGGAGCTGGCCAAGCTGACCGTGCGCTGGACCGACTGGCAGATCGCCACGCAGCCCCGTGCGGAGTGGCGGCAGATGTTCGCCGACGCCTGGCGCCTGCACCGTGACCATTTCTACGACAAGGACATGCACGGCGTCGACTGGCTGGCCGTGCGCGCCAGGTACGAGCCGCTGGTGGACCGGGTGACGGACCGTTTCGAGCTGGCCGAGGTGATGGCGCAGATGGCCAGCGAGCTCGGTGCGCTGCACAGCCAGGTCGGAGCCGGCGACACGCGGCCGGCGCCGGACGAGCCGGGCCTCGCCGGCCTGGGCGGCCGCTTCTCCAGGGTGGCGGGTGGCTGGCGCGTCGATGCCGTCTACGGGCATGAAGCCGAGCTGCCGTCCGAGGCGCCGCCGCTCGCGGCACCGGGTGTCGACTTGAAGCCGGGGGACGTCATCACCCACGTCAATGGCCGCCCCACCGCCGCCGCGCCTCACCTCCTTGAGCTGCTGCGCGGCCAGGCCGGCCGGCAGGTACTGCTGGACGTGATGCAGGCCGACGGCAAGGCGGTGCAACGCATCGTCACGCCAGTGGCGCAGACGCGCGAGAACCAGCTGCGCTACAACGACTGGCGCGTCAGCCGTGCGCGGGCCGTGGAGCAGGCGGGGCAGGGCCGCATCGGCTACGTGCACCTGCGGGCCATGGGCCAGGCGGACATCGCCGACTTCGTGCGCGAGTTCTACGCCGCCGGCGACCGCGACGGCCTCGTCATCGACGTGCGCTACAACAACGGCGGCAACGTCGATAGCTGGATCCTCGAGAAGCTGCTGCGTCGCAGCTGGGCGTTCTGGCAGCCGCGCTCGCCGGCCGGCGGCGGCCTGTACAGCAACATGCAGAACGTCTATCGCGGCCACACGGTGGTGCTGATGAACGAGGACACCTACAGCGACGGCGAGACCTTCGCCGAAGGCTTCAAGCAGCTGAAGCTTGGCCCCGTCATCGGTCGGCGCAGCTCGGGCGCGGGCGTGTGGCTGTCGGATGGCAACCGCCTCATCGACAACGGCATCATGCGCGCCGCCGAGAACGGCCAGATCGACGCTGAAGGCCGCTTCCTCATCGAGGGCATCGGCGTGGCGCCGGACCTCGACGTCGACAACCTGCCCCGCGCCACCTTCCTGGGCCAGGATGCGCAGCTGGATGCCGCCATCGCCGAGCTGAAGAAGCGCATCGCCGCCCAGCCCATCCCGGTCGTGAAGCCCGGCGCCTACCCAAGGCCGGTGAAGCCCTGAGCGACGGGCGGCGCGCCGATTGCCGGCAAACTGCCCACTGCTTCATTGGGGAGAGCCCGTGCTCCGCTTCGGCTTCGACAACACCTACGTCCGCGACCTGCCCGGCGCCTACAGGGCCTGGCAGCCCGCCGCCGTGCCCGCGCCGCGCCTGCTTTTCGCCAATGCCGCGCTGGCCGAGGAACTCGGGCTGCCGCCCGAGGCGCTGCAGGGCCCGGACGCCGCTGCGCTTTTCGCCGGCAACCGGCTGCCGGCCGATGCCGAGCCCATCGCCCAGGCCTATGCCGGCCATCAGTTCGGCGGCTTCTCGCCGCAGCTCGGCGATGGGCGCGCGCTGCTGCTGGGCGAAGTCATCGACCGCGCAGGGCGGCGCCGTGACATCGCCTTCAAGGGCTCGGGCCGCACGCCCTATTCGCGCGGCGGCGACGGCAAGGCGGCCGTGGGGCCGATGCTGCGCGAGGTGCTGATCGGCGAAGCGATGCATGCGCTCGGCATCCCCACCACGCGGGCCCTCGCCGTGGCGGCCACCGGCGAACTGGTGCGGCGGGAGACGGCGCTGCCGGGCGCAGTGCTGACGCGCGTGGCGGCCAGCCATCTGCGTGTCGGCACTTTCCAGTTCTTCGCTTCTCGCGGCGAGCTGGAGATGCTGCGCCGCCTGGCGGACTACACCCTCGCGCGCCATGACCCCGAGCTGATCGGCGCCCCCGACCGCCACCTGGCACTGCTGCGCGCCGTGGCCGGCCGCCAGGCGACGCTGATCGCGCAATGGCTCAACGTCGGTTTCATCCACGGCGTGATGAACACCGACAACATGGCGCTGTCCGGCGAGACCATCGACTACGGCCCCTGCGCCTTCATGGAGGCTTACGACCCGGCCGCCGTGTTCAGCAGCATCGATCACCAGGGCCGCTACGCCTATGCCAACCAGCCGGGCATCGCGCGCTGGAATCTGGCGCGGTTCGCCGAGACGCTGCTGCCGCTGATGGCGGACGAGGACGACGAGCCGGCCATCGAACGTGCCGTGGCGGAAGCGACGGCCGTCATCGACGACTTCCCGGCGCTGCTGGCCGGCGCGCTGCTGCGCGGCCAGCGAGACAAGCTGGGCATTGCCGACGCTTCGCCGGGCGATGACGAGGCGGACACTGCGCTGGCAAATGACTGGCTGACGCTGCTGCACACGC
>SEEY01001160.1 GCA_004211235.1 Rubrivivax sp. | reverse complement strand
CGCCAGCAGGGCCGGCGCGTCGCTGCCGTCCTCCAGGTTGATGCCGGCGGCGCCAGCGTCCACGAGCCGCAGGATGTTGTCGGCCACGGCGGCCGGCGCTTCGCTGTAGCCGGCCTCGCTGTCGACGCTGAGCGGCACGCGCGCGACCCGGGCGATGCGGCGCACGGCCGCAGCGTGCTCTTCGACGGGCAGATGGTTGCCGTCCGCATAACCGAGCGACCAGGCGACGCCGGCGCTGGTGGTGGCGAGGGCCGGCACGCCCAGCGCCTGCACGAGCACGGCGCTGCCGGCGTCCCAGACGTTGGCGATCTTCAGCAGTTCGGGGCCCTGGTGCAGTGCGCGGAAGTTCATGGCGGTGTTCGGTGACGACGAAACCGCCATCCTGCGCCCGATTGCTGCCAGGGCGTGGCAGTGGCGGCGTCGCGTCGGTGTCCGAACCGATGAAGTGAGCGGTACCAGCAACCGCGAACTAGTTCGCACGGGCCACTGCAGACTGCGTGTAACGTGGCCGCCTTTAACAGCCGGCACGCCCGATGAGACTCGCCTTGATCGCCCATGACGGCAAGAAGGACGCCATGATCGCCCTCGCGGGCGATTTCCTGCCCCTGCTGCGCCGCTGCCAGCTGCTGGCCACCGGCACCACCGGCGCGCGGCTGGCGGACGCTCATGGCCTCACCGTCGAGCGCATGCTCAGCGGCCCGCTGGGTGGCGACCTGCAGATCGGCGCGCGACTGGCCGTGGGCGAGCTGGACGGCGTCGTCTTCCTGCGCGATCCGATGACGCCGCAGCCTCACGAGCCTGACATCAACGCCCTCGTGCGCGCCTGCGACGTGCATGACGTGCCCTGTGCCACCAACGTCGCCACCGCACGGCTGCTGCTCGTGCAATGGAGCCGCGAGTGAGCTGCCCCTGGCCGCCCGAAGGAGCCTCGCTCCGGTACGGCCTGGCCAGCGCACGCCACAAGACGATGACGGCGGCATGAGACGGCGGCTGTCCCGGCTGCTGCGCATCCGCGCCCGGCTGGGCCTGGCCTTCGCCGTGCTGCTGCTGTTGCTGCTGGCCCTGGCGGCGCTGTCGCTGTACCGGCTGACCGGCC
>SEEY01001159.1 GCA_004211235.1 Rubrivivax sp. | reverse complement strand
TGTTGCGTCTGGCCGGCGCGCTCGGCCAGACGCAACACCGCGACGGTTCGGCCATTGACCTCCAACGCGGCCGATTGGCCGGGGCGGTCCAGCGTGTCGCGCCTGCCGGCGAGCGGCGTGGTGCCGTCGGCGCCCAGCAGGACGAGGCGCGGGCCGATGCCGGCCGGGTCACGCCGCAAAGCGCCCAGGTGGCGGCGCGGGCGCTGCGGCGCCTCGGCGTCGGGCCGGCGCGGCGCGTCACTCGCGATGCGTCCCTCCCGTCCTTCCCGCGCTTCCACCAGCCAGCGGCGCAACGCCAGGCGCCAGTCCTGTGGCAACGCATCGCGCTCGGCGAGGTCGCGCTCTGCGATGTCGGCGAGACGGGCCAGCTGCTCGGCATCCTGTGCATAGAGATAGTCCGAGAAGCCCGCACGCAGGTTCCACAGCACCACGCCGGCCAAGGCCAGCACCGCAGCAAGGGCCGTGGCCATGAGCAGGAGCGAAAGCTGATGAACGAACCGCATGGCCGCATCTTCCACCGTCGTCACACAGAACCACCGCGATGCCGAGCGCTGTGGCGACGGTTTCGCGACGGCTGAACCCGCTGCCGAAAAGCCCGCCACGCGGAAGAAACTGCTAGAGTCAGATTTCGGTAACTTCGTTACCTTTTTGCTGCCCTCCTTGCCCGGACGACCGCCATGCCCTCACGAGCCGCTCCTGCCCGCCGCCCCGAAACCGACAAGAACGAACCGCTGCTGGCCGACATCCGACTGCTCGGACGCCTGCTCGGGGACGTGATCCGCGAGCAGGAAGGGCGCGAGGCTTACGAGCTGGTCGAGCGCATCCGGCAGCTGTCCGTGGCGTACCGGCACAAGCACGACAAAGAGGCCGGCAAGCGCTTCGACAAGCTGCTCAAGGGCCTGTCGGGCGACCAGGCGGTCAGCGTCATCCGCGCCTTCAGCTATTTCTCGCACCTGGCCAACATCGCCGAGGACCGCCATCACATCCGCCGGCGCGACATACACGAGCGCGCCGGCAGCCTGCAGCCCGGCTCGCTGGCCTACTGCCTGGAGCATCTGCACGAAGCGGGCATCCGCCCGACCGAGATCGCCGACGTGC